>NZ_JBKGGW010000032.1:0-75101 GCF_052041945.1 Pseudomonas sp. SMN11
TGAGGCCGGCAATGCCAATGGAAGGCTCTAGCCTTTCACAGGCGCAACGGCCAACTCCACCCGCTCGCTCTTCTTGATCACCGCATATACCACTGCCGTCACCAGGCTCCCCGCCACAATCGCCAGCAGATACAACAGCGCATGGTTGATCGCATTGGGGATCAGCAACACGAACAGCCCGCCGTGGGGCGCCATCAGCTTGCAGCCGAAGTACATCGACAGAGCACCGGTCAAGGCGCCACCGGCAATGCTCGCAGGGATCACCCGCAGTGGGTCCTTGGCCGCGAACGGTATCGCCCCTTCAGAGATGAAGCACAGCCCCAGCGCCAACGCCGCCTTGCCCGCCTCGCGCTCGCTTTGGGCGAACTTGCGCCGTGCGAGGAAAGTGGCAATGCCCAGGCCGATCGGCGGCACCATGCCAGCGGCCATGGTCGCCGCCATCGGCGCATAGCTGGAGGACGCCAGCAGCCCCACCGAGAAGGCATAGGCGGCCTTGTTGATCGGCCCACCGAGGTCGACGCACATCATCCCGCCCAGCAGCAGCCCGAGCAGGATGGCGTTAGTGGTGCCCATGCTGTCGAGGAAGTGCGTCAACCCTTCGAGCATCGCCGCCACCGGCTGACCAACCACGTAGATCATCACCAGGCCGGTGAACAGGCTGGCCAGCAGCGGGATTATCAGGATCGGCTTGAGTGCGTCCAGGCTGCTCGGCAGGCGTGCCCAACGGGCGATGGCCTTGGCGCTGTAGCCGGCGAGAAAGCCTGCGACGATGCCACCGATGAAGCCGGCACCCAAGGTGCTGGCCAGCAGGCCACCGATCATCCCCGGCGCCAGGCCCGGGCGGTCGGCGATGGACCAGGCGATGTAACCGGCGAGCAGCGGCACCATCAGCTTGAACGCTGCCTCGCCGCCGATCTGCATCAGCGCGGCGGGCAGAGTGCCCGGCTCCTTGTAGGCTTCGATGCCGAAGACGAACGACAGGGCGATCAGCAAGCCACCAGCCACCACCATCGGCAACATGAACGAAACACCGGTCAGCAAATGCTTGTAGACGCCGGTTTTCTCAGCCTTGGCAGGTGCCGCTGATGCAGCATCCGTGGCACTTTCGACCCTAGCCTCGGCCCGGGCTTTTTCCAGGGTCGCACGCGCCTGCTTGAGGGCGATACCGGTGCCGCAGCGGTAGATACGCTTGCCGGCAAAGCGTGCCGTTGGCACCTCGATGTCAGCGGCCAGCAGCACCACATCGGCATCGGCAATGGCCTGGGCCGACAGCGGATTGCGCGCACCCACCGAGCCCTGGGTCTCGACGGTGAGCTGGTAATCCAGCTGTTGCGCCGCCTGTTGCAAGGCTTCGGCCGCCATGAAAGTATGCGCCACGCCCGTCGGGCAGGCAGTGACCGCGACAATCCGTACAGCCGCTGAAGGCACCGCGCTGACCGGTTGGGCAGCCAGCACTTCGGCCTTGCCTGCGGCCTCGTCGAGGAAGCCCTCACGGTCGGCCAGGGCCTGCGCCGGGGTGCTCTGGTACACGCGCTTGCCGGCGAAGCGCGCGAGGTCCACCGGGCCAGTGGCGACCACCAGCACCCAATCGGCCTCGGCGATCTGCGCAGGCGTCAGCTGGCGTTCTGGATGTTCGGCATCCTGTACCTCGACACTGGTGCTCCAGCCGCGGCGCTGGGCGGCGGCCGCGAGCAGGCGGGCGCTGAGCACGCTGGACACCTGCCCGTTGGGGCAAGCGGTGACAATGGCGATGTTCATCGGCAACCCTCTTGTTGTTCTGTCAGTTGCACGGCGGCCTCCAGCTGCGCGAGCTGCTCGCGGTCGCGGATGCCGAAGCCGACCTGCGTCACCGCCTGCGCGGCGATGGCCGTGGCGCGGCGCAAGGTCTGCTGTGGGCATTCCGCCGCCAGCAGGCCGTGGACCATGCCGGCGACCAGCGAATCACCCGCGCCTACGGTACTGGCAACTCTTACCTGGGGCGGGCGCGCCTGCAGAGCCAGGCCCGCAGTAAACCAGCTGACCCCCTGCTCGCCCGCCGAAACCACCACATGCTCGACACCACTGGCCAGCAGTTGCCCGGCTGCGGCGCGCTGCTCGGCAGCGTTCTGCACGGTCAGGCCCAGCACTTCGCCCAGTTCTTCAGTATTGGGTTTGACCAGCCAGGGGGCACTCTGCAGGCCGGCACGCAATGCGTCGCCACTGCTGTCGAGGGCCACCTTCAACCCTAGTGCCTGCAACTGCGCCAGCAGCTGACGGAACCATTCGGGGCTGATGCCACGCGGCAGGCTGCCCGCGACCACAATCGCGTCGTGCCCGGGCGCCACTTGCTGCAGCCGGCGCAGCAGCTCGGCGCGGGCCACTTCGTCCACCTCCGGCCCCATGCCGTTGATGTCCGTGACCCGACCATCGGCCTCGACCAGCTTGAGGTTGCTGCGGGTTTCACCGGCCACCCGCACGAAGCAGTCGGCAAAACCGCGCCGGGCGATCAGTGCCTCGAACGGTTGCGGGTTGTCGCGGCCCAGAAAGCCCCCGACGGTGACGCTGTGGCCTAGGTCGGCCAGCACCTGGGCCACGTTCAGACCTTTGCCTGCAGCATGACTTTGCTGGTCGTGGGCACGGTTGACGTGGCCTGGGCGCAGGGCGTCGAGGCTGACGGTGATGTCCAGCGCCGGGTTCAGGGTCAGGGTGAGAATCTTGGCCATTCAGTAACGCTCCACCAGCGCACGAACCGCTGCGGCGCTGTCTTGTTGCAAGGCCTCGCGCGCCAGGGCGCGAGCCGTTTGGTGATCAGCCTGGCGCACCAGGGCTTTGACTTCGGCAATGCTGCGGGCAGCCACGCTCAGCTCGTCAACATCCAGCCCCAGCAGCACGGCAACCGCCTGCGGGTCGGCAGCCAGTTCGCCGCACACGCCTACCCACTTACCCTCGGCGTGTGCCGCGCGCACGGTCATGTCGATCAGGCTCAGCACCGCCGGGTGCAGGCCGTCGGCCTGGGCAGACAGGCTTGGGTGACCACGGTCGATGGCCAGGGTGTATTGGGTCAGGTCGTTGGTCCCGATACTGAAGAAGTCCACTTCACGGGCCAGCTGCGGCGCCAGCAAGGCGGCGGACGGAACCTCGACCATGATCCCGACCTGCAGGTCGGCGACCGGGGTTTCCAGGCGCAGGCGCTCGACCATGGCCCGCGCCTCACGCCATTCGTGAATTTGCCCGACCATGGGGAACATGATGCGCAGGGGCCGCTGATCAGCGGCACGCAACAAGGCGCGCAGCTGGTCTTCCATGATCTGCGGGCGCTGCAAGGTCAGGCGCACCCCACGCACGCCGAGGAACGGGTTTTCTTCGGCGGCGATCGGCCAGTAGGGCAACGGCTTGTCGCCCCCCACATCAAGGGTGCGCACCACCAGTGGCCGACCGCCGAGGCCGTCGAGCACACGGCGGTACTCGGCTTCCTGGGTAGCGATATCGGGGGCCTGGGAATGGGCCATGAAGATCAGTTCGGTGCGCAGCAGGCCAACGCCTTCGGCGCCCTGCTCCACCACCTTGTCGATGCCGCTGCTTTCGCCGATGTTGGCGAACACTTCGACGGCATGGCCATCGCGGGTTACTGCCGGTTCATGGCGCTGGGCCCAGGCGGCTTGCAGGCGCTGTTCGCGCCGGTCGCGCTCAGCCAGGGCGCGCTGCAGCTCGTCGGCGGGCGGTGCGACGCTGACCACGCCGCGCTGGCCGTCGAGCAGCAGCGGCGTGCCGGAAGCAAGCAGCAGGATCGCCGGCCCCGCACCGACCACCGCCGGGATGCCCAGGGCACGGGCGACGATCGCGCTGTGCGCAGTGGCACCGCCATGCGCGGTGACGATGCCGGCGACTCGGGCCGGGTCCAGGCGGGCGACATCGGAGGGGCCAACTTCGCCCATGACCAGCACATAGGGTTGTTCCGGCTCGGCCTGGGCCTGCACGCCGCACAACTGGGCCAGCACCCGGCGGCCAATGTCGCGCAGGTCGGCTGCGCGCTCGGCCAGCAGGGCATCGTGCAGCGCTTCCTGTTGGCGCGCCGCCGCTTCGATCACCGCCATCCAGGCCGCCGCCGCACTTTCACCCTGGGCCAGGCGAGCATCGACATCGTCGCTCAGGGCCGGGTCGGCGAGCATTTCCTGGTGGGTGACGAAAATCTCGCCGATTGACTTGTTGCTGCGCTGCACCAGCGCCTGCAGTTCGCCATGCACGACATCCAGCGCGTCGCGCAGCTTCAGGCGTTCCTGGGCAGGCGACTCGCCGCGCAGTGGGTAGTCGATATCGCGCTCGACGCAGACATGCGCCGGCCCGCTGGCAATACCAGGGGATGCACTGACGCCCTGGATGCGGCTGCCCGCAGCGGGCGCCTGGAGTGCGGCGGCTGCGCTGGCAACGGCTGTGCGGGTGGTTTGTACCACTGGCTCAACCTCTTCGCCCAAGCCTTGCTCGATGGCGGCCAGCAGCACGGGCAACGCATCGCCGGCAATCGACGGTTCAGCGCTCAGCTCAAGTTCCTGGCCATGACGGGCGCCCAGGCTGAGCAACTTGCTCAAGCTCTTGATCGACACCGCCGGCTGCGCGCTGTCGAGCACACGCACGCGAATTTCGCCCTCGAAACCCTTGGCCAGTTGCGCCAGCACCTTCGCCGGGCGGGCATGCAGCCCATGCGGGTTGGCCAGCAAGATACGCGCAGTAGGCCAGTCAACCGGTGCCCCACCACCCAGCACCTCGAGCACCGCGCGGCTGCTGGTTGCCTGATAGAGCGTTTGCCCACGGCCTTCGATCAGCACTTCGCACAGGCGCTCGAGCAGCGCCTGATGGGCCGCGCCAAGGCTGGCCAGGCAGAACAGGCCATTGAGCGGCTGGTCGCGATAACGCAGGGGCTGCTGCGGCGTGATGAAGGCAAGTCCGGGTTGGCGTACCTGACGCTCGCTGTGCAGCCACCACAGGCCCTCGCCCAGTGGCAGAGGGTCGGCCTGTTGCAGCACGGCCGCGAAGCCGCTGTCGACGCAACCGGCGCGCTGCAGCAGACGCGCACCGCGCCAGGCCAGCTCATCGAAATCTTCAGCCGGCAGGTTCAGGCCGACCAGTTGCGCGTCCAGCGCCAGTTCCTGCGGCGCGCCTTGCAGCAGCTTGAGCAATGTCTCGGCAGAGCTGGCCCGGCGCAATGCCTCGGCCAGGTCGGTTTCGCCGAGGGCGCGGGTCAGCAGTTGCAGCAGGCGCAGGTGTTCGTCGGAACGGGCGGCGATGCCGATGGCCAGGTAGACGATCTGGCCATCGCCCCAGTCCACCCCTTCAGGGAACTGCAGCAGGCGCACACCCGTGGCGAACACCAGCTCGCGGGTCTGCGGGGTGCCGTGAGGGATGGCGATGCCCTGGCCAAGGAACGTCGAGCCTTGCGCTTCGCGCGCCTGCAGGCCTTCGAGATAACCTTCGGCAACCAGGCCGTCGGCCACCAGCTGATCCGCCAGCAGGCGCAACGCCCCGGCCTTGTCGGCGGCCGTCTGGCCCATGGCTATCTGCTCTTTGGCGAGCTCGAGCATGACCTTCTCCTTTTGCAGCCCCAGCTTGGTTTTGATGCCGGGTACTGAGGTATTGTTGTGATATTCACAGAATCAGCCAGTTCGACAGCCTTGCACGGCAGGCAGTCGAGGCAGAAAAATTAATAGCTGAAACGTTTAATCTGACCAAGCGGCCACGTTACTCGATAATCTTCCAAGGAAAAAGCCCCATCCTGTCGGACAATTGCGACAATGGTCGCCTGCGCGTGGCGGCCAACACGGGTCAAACTACCCGGTCCTGGTTCCGTAGCCAGTCCCGGTAATAACAAGGAAAATTCGGTGAAACTCAGCGATATCGCCCGTCTGGCCGGTGTGTCAGTGACCACTGCCAGTTATGTCATCAATGGCAAGGCTGAACAGCAGCGCATCAGCAACAGCACTGTCGAGCGGGTGCGCGCGGTGGTCGAGGCCCATGGCTTCACCCCAAACCCGCAAGCAGCCGGCCTGCGCAGCCGACACACCCGCACCTTGGGCTTCATTCTCCCGGATCTGGAGAACCCGAGCTATGCCCGCATCGCCAAACAGCTCGAGCAAGGCGCCCGCGCCCGTGGCTACCAGCTGCTGATCGCCAGCAGCGACGACCAGCCCGACAGTGAGCGCCAGTTGCAGCAGCTGTTCCGCGCCCGCCGCTGCGATGCCCTGTTCGTCGCCAGCTGCCTGCCACCGGAGGACGACAGCTACCGTGAGCTGCAGGACAAAGGCCTGCCGGTGATCGCCATCGACCGGCGCCTGGACCCGGCACACTTCTGCTCGGTGATCAGTGACGACCGCGATGCCAGCCGCCAGCTGGCCAACAGCCTGCTGGCTACCGCGCCCAACAGCATCGCGCTGATCGGTGCCCGCCCGGAGCTGTCGGTCAGCCAGGCGCGCGCCGGTGGTTTCGACGAAGCCATGCAAGGTTTCGGCGGCGTGGTCCGCCGCTATCAGGGCGAAAGCTTCAGCCGTGAATGCGGCCAACGCCTGATGCAGCAGCTGATCGACGAACAAGGCGGCCTCCCGGATGCCCTGGTGACCACCTCCTACGTGCTGCTGCAGGGGGTATTCGATACCTTGCAGGCGCGCCCGGCCGATTCGCGCCAGCTGCACCTGGGCACCTTCGGTGACAACCAGTTGCTCGATTTCCTGCCACTGCCGGTCAACGCCATGGCCCAGCAGCACGGCCTGATCGCCGCCACCGCGCTGGAACTGGCCCTGGCCGCCATTGAGGAAAAGCGCTACGAGCCCGGCGTGCACGCCATTGGCCGGACCTTCAAGCAACGCATCACTGCGGCCTGACCATGCGCCTGATCGACACCCACACCCACCTGGACTTCCCGGACTTCGACGCCGACCGCCCGCGCCTGCTGGCCAACGCAGCGGCGCGTGGAGTGGAGCGGATGGTGGTGCTGGGGGTGTACCAGGCGAATTTCCAGCGAGTGTGGGACCTGGCCTGCTCCGAAGGCAACGTGCATGCGGCGCTGGGGCTGCACCCGGTCTACCTGGAGCAGCACCGGCCGGAGCACCTGACGCAACTGCGTGACTGGCTGGAACGCCTGCAGGGCAACCCTCGGCTGTGCGCGGTCGGCGAGTTCGGCCTGGACTACTACCTCGAAGCGCTCGACAAGGAACGCCAGCAGTCGCTGTTTGAAGCGCAGCTGCAAATGGCCTGTGACTTCGCGCTGCCAGCCCTGTTGCACGTGCGTCGCAGCCACGCCCAGGTGATTGCCACGCTCAAGCGCTACAAGCCGGCGCGGGCGGGGGTGATCCATGCCTTTGCCGGCAGTTACGAAGAGGCGCGCGAGTACATCAAGCTGGGCTTCCGCCTTGGCCTGGGCGGTGCAGCGACCTGGCCGCAGGCGTTGCGCCTGCGCAAAACCCTGCCGCGCCTGCCGCTGGAAAGCATCGTGCTGGAGACCGACTCGCCAGACATGGCCCCGGTGATGTTTGCCGGGCAGCGCAACAGCCCGGAGCACCTGCCGGAGATTGCCGCGGCCCTGGCCGAGGTGATGGGCATCGAGGCTGAGGTATTGGCTGAAGTCAGCAGCCGAAATGCCTGCGAGCTTTTCGGCTGGTAGCACTGGCCTCAGACCCTGAACGCCCCGATCAAACGCTTCAACTCCACCACCTGCGTCGACAGCACCCGGCTGGCATCCTCGGTCTGGCAAGCGCCTTGGGTCGTATCCTGCGCCGCCCGGTTGATTGCGACGATATTGCGGTCGATGTCATGGGCCACTGCCGTCTGCTGCTCGACCGCTGCGGCGATCTGCTGGTTCTGCTCGACGATGCCACCCACCGCACCCAGGATATTGCCCAGCGCCTGCTGCACCTGTCGCGCTTCATCGACAGTGCCTGCGGCCATCTGATGGCTGCTGCCCATCGCCCGCACCGCCTGCTCCACGCCGTCGCGCAGGCGCTGGATCATCTGCGCGATCTGCGCAGTGGAGTCCTGGGTACGCCGGGCCAGGGTACGCACTTCATCGGCCACCACGGCAAACCCTCGCCCCTGCTCACCGGCCCGCGCCGCTTCGATGGCTGCATTCAACGCCAGCAGATTGGTCTGCTCGGCAATGCTGCGAATCACCTCCAGCACCTGGCCAATGGCCTGGCTGTCATCGGCCAGCCGATTGATCGCCACTACGGTCTGGTCGATTTCCTCGGCAAGGCGACCGATGCTGTGTTGCTGGCTGGCCACCAGGGTACGGCCGTTGGCGCTTTCCAGGTTGACCTGCTGCGCGCCGTTGGCCGCCAGCGCGGCACTGCGCGCCACCTCCTGCGCGGTGGCACTCATCTGGTTCATCGCCGTGGCCACCTGCTCGATCTGTTCACGCTGGCCGCTGACCGCCTGATTGCTCCGCGCCGATACGGCCAGCACCTGCCCGGCCTGTTCTTCAACGGCAACCACAGTGCGCCCGACCTGGTCGATCAGGCTGCGGATACGACGCACGGTTTCGCTGAAGCCCTGGCCCAGCTCACCCAATTCGTCACGGCTATGGGCCTGGAAGCTGACCGTCATGTCGCCTGCGGCCACTTTGTCCATGGCACCGCCCAGCCGGCGCAAAGTGGCCCGGGTCGAGACATAGAAGCCGCCGTACAAGTACAGGATCAGCACGAAGACACCGGCCAGCAGCGAGCCCAGGGCAAGCATGCGCAGGCGCTGCTCGGCCAGGCGCTCCTGCAACTGCCCCTGCAGGTGCGCGAGTACGGCGTCGTTGAGGCGATAGGTCGGCGCCATCAGTTCGCTGACCTGCTGATAGAACGCCGGCCAAGGGGCATCGAGCGTTTCCGCCACCACCACCTGCTCCTCGAACAACGACGCAGCCTGCCTGACCGTCGCCTGGCTGGTGGCTGCCGCCCCCGCCAGGCTGGCTTTGGCGGCCGGGTCCGTCGCCAGGGCATCATCCAGCCGCAAGGCAAAGTCGGCGCCAAGGCGATCGAGGCGCTGCAACAGGTCTTCGAAACGGGCACTGCCAGCAGAGTCGATGAACCCCCGGCCCAGTGCAACGGCGCCCATGGCCCGCCCCTCACCCAGAACCTGGGTGACTTGCGCCGTGGCGACCCCGAGCAGTTCGCTCAGCTGGCGCACCGAAGCCTGGCGGTCCTGGCTCAGGCCGGACTGGCTGACCACCTGCTTGCCCAGTATCTGGGCCTGGGCCAGCAGTTTGTCGAACAGCGCGGCCTTGTTCTGCAGCGAGGATTCCGCCTGGGCACTGGCAAATGCAGTGGCCAATTCCTCGAGTTTGCCTTGTGGCACCGCCTCATCCCCTTGCAGCGTGTGCAACTGCCCCTGGACCTTGTCCTGCAACGCAGCGATACGCGCCTCCAGGTCCCCCGCCTGGCCCGACTGGCCGAGCACGGCATTGACCTGCAACAGGTTGCCAAGCGCCTCCAGGTCGGCGCGCAGGGTCAGACTGTCCGTCAGCGGGGCAATGCCCTGCAACTCGGCGCGGGTGGCATGGAACTGCTGGTAGGCATCGCGCACCAGATAAACGCTGGTGCCCAGCATGGGCAGGAAGAACAGGACGCTGATGAGGCTGAACTTCTGACCGAAGCTCAGCCGATTCATCAATGCGATGGCCGGGTAGAGCAGACGCTTCACGGGGCACCTCCATGGATTCTTGTTGTTCTGCAGAGATAGCACTAGGCCACTTGTATATCGCAGATCGAATCGGAGGTTTGTAACTTAAGGTTAACCGCAGGCTGACGGCGCTCTTTTTGTAGGAGCGGCCTTGTGTCGCGAAAGGGGTGCGAAGCAGCCCCCGGTTTTCAGCGTCAACGCACAAATTGCCTGGGCCGCTTTGCGGCCCTTTCGCGACACAAGGCCGCTCCTACACCAGCACTGTCCACAGGGCAAACCCTGCATACCACAACACCGCACAGCGCAGCAGCAGCTCCCACAGGCTGTCCAGCCGCCCCAACCCGCGCTGGGGGTCCTCCTCCTCGGGGATATCATCGGCAATGCGCCCGATCCTGGCCACCAGGTGCCCGGCGCTGATATGCCAGTTGAGCAGCTCGTGCAGCATCACCCGCATCACCGCGACGAAATTGCCGACCAGCGCGAAGCTCAGGGCGAGCATCCGCACTGGCAGCCAGTCCATGATATGCCGCAGCTGTTCGGCACGGGCCTTGAGCGCAGGCTGGCGGCTATGATCGCCGGTCAGCGCCAGCAGGCGGTAGGCCAGCGCCGCGCCAGGGCCGAGCACGAAGTACCAGAAGATCACCGCGAAGAAGCTCTGGTAGGCCTGCCACAACAGGTAACCTTGCACACGCACCAGCAGGCTGTGGGGCTCGTCGGCCGCCAGGCCGAGGTCGCGCTCGGCCACATGCAGTGCGGCCTGGTCGTCGCCACGCCGCCAGGCATCGCGGAATGGCCCGAGGGAGGCCTTGGCATCGCCGCGCCCCAGGCTGTAGATCAGCACCAGCAAGTGCACCGGCAAAGCCAGCAAACCGTAGGCCACCGGGTCCAGCACATGCAGCAACAACACAAGTACCGCCACGGGCGCCAGCACCAGGATTGCCAGTGTCCACCAGGGATGCACCTTGCCGCTGCGCTCCAGGCGCACCAGCTCGCCCAGGAAGAAACCGTCTCGTTGTACCTGATGGCGCAGTGCAGAAAACTTCTCTACCCACAGCGCCAGTAACAGCACCAGAAAACTCATCCGTTGTCCTCGTTGTCCCTTACGGCCTTGCGGTACCGCGCCCAGTCAAAGGCCGGGCCAGGGTCGGTCTTGCGCACTGGGGCAATGTCGCTGTGGCCCTGGATGCGGTCCAGGTCGATCACCGGCCAGGCGGCCTGGATCTGCCGGGTCAGTTGCTTCAGCACGGCGTACTGGGCATCGGTATAGGGCAGATCGTCGGTACCTTCCAGTTCGATCCCGATGGAAAAGTCGTTGCAGCCCTCACGCCCGTTGAAACACGAAACGCCGGCATGCCAGGCACGGTCGAGCAACGACACGAACTGGGTCACCGCTCCGTCACGCTCGACGAACAGATGCGCCGAGACGGTCAGGTGGCTGATGCTGGCAAAGTAAGGATGTTCGTTCGGGTCCAGGCGATTCTGGAAGAACTGCTGCACCTTGCCGCTGCCGAAGCAGGCCGGTGGCAGGCTGATGTTGTGGATTACCAGCAGGGAAATCGCTTCACCGTCCGGGCGGGCGTTGAAGTTCGGCGAGGGGCAGAGGGTGATTCCGTTTCCGTGGAACCAGCCAGTGGCACGGTCCAATTGCATGGGGCAAATCCTGAAAAACGCCGTTACAGAGCTGCAGTATGCCCTGCACACGGGCCGCATTGCATGTGAATGATTGTAATGCCGTCGCCTCAGTGCACCTGTTGCTGACGCAGGCCTTCGAGCACGGCTTCCAATGCCCGCTCGAACAGCAGGCCATCATCCAGCAACCGCGCCTCGCCTCGACGCAGGGCTTGCGCCAGGCCGGCCGAGTTCCATTCACGCACCTTCATCCCGGTACGGTTGGCGAAGACCAGGCGGTCGCTGCTGTCGATGCGCGCGACCAGCTTGCAGCGCAAAGGCTCATCGTCATCGAGTATTTCTACCCAGGTGCCGATCCGCAAGCGCTGCACCTGGCGCATCTCCGCCGCATGCTCATCGAGTTGATGCAGTGGCGCGCAAGCGGACTCTTCGGCGATAGCCAGCACGATGTCCTCGGCGACCAGGACTTCGGCAAGTTCATGGTTACCAACTGGCTGTTCGGCCCCCGCACAGGCACGCAAGTGCAGTTGCTCCAGTTGCAGGAAGAATTCGCGGGCGGCCGCTGAGTCCAGCGCCACACTGGCCAGGCCGTCACGCAGTGACTTGAGCAGGCCTGGTACTTGTTGCAGTAACGCCTGCGGCGATTGATGCGGGGCGATACTGGCGAGCAAGGTATCCATGGTTGCCAGCGCCTGCTGCCAGGCTGGGGACGCTTCGCCCTGCTTCAGCCAGGCCAATAACAGCACCTGGCTCCAGGCCTGAACCAGCATGTTCACCACTCCCTGCGGCAAGGTGCGCCCGCGCAGGCGCTGGTTGAGCGCCTGCTGTACCTGCTGGCGGGCCTGCAAGGCACGGGCGCGCCCTTCCTCGGCATCGCGCGTACGCTGCTCCAGCAGTTCGTTGCGCCGGCGCTCGTCCTGGCTGAAGGCGAGGAATTCCTCCAGCAACTCGGCGAACAGCATGGCATCTTCGGTGAAATCGTTGAGCAGCCGCTGGACGATGCGCTCCACGCGCAGGTGCAGGCTGTCGCGCAGACCTTCGCTGCCGGTTTCCCAGCCCATCGCGACAGCGGCGATCTCGTTGAGCAGGCGCCGCGCCGGATGACTGGCACGGCTGAACAGGCCTTTGTCCAACAGCGCCACCTTGAGCAGCGGAATATGCAGGCGAACGATCAGCGCGCGCAGGCTCAGCGGCAGGTTGTCATCGCCGGCGATGTAGGCGAACAGCAGGCCGACCAGGTTGATCATGTCCTCGTCGGCGCAGGCGATACGCCGGCGCGTACCGCTGCGCACACTGACCCGCAGCAGCAGTTGTTCAAGCTGCTGCCCCAGGTCGAAGTCGTCATCGTCGATCGTGGCCGGCACATAATGCTGCAAGTGCGAAAGCAGACGCAGCAAGTCGGCGGTGCTGATCGGCTCGGCTCTGGCAGCTGCTTGCAGGCGCGGGGCGATGCGCCCTCGGCACGGCGCCAGCAAGCCTTCCAGCGAATGCATGAAGGCCTGCCCGGCACTGTCTGCCCCCATGGCATCGGGCTCGCGGTTGGCCGGCACGCACCGTGAGCTCAGGCGGCGATCCTCGGCGCGCCGACGCGGTGCTGGCTGCAGTTCCGGCATCACGCCCGCAGCGGCCAGCAACTGGTTGGCTTCAACATAAAGCACGTCGATGTCGCGCAGCACGTAGCGCTCGAACAGCTTGAGCAGGATCAGCTTGACCCGCAGGCCCACGCCCAGGTTGCGCCCGGCATCGAGGAAATAGCCACACAGCGCAGCAGGCCCGAACGGGTTCTGTTGTTCGTCGAAGCTACGCGCAAGCAGGCACTGCAAACGCATGCCCAGTTGCTCGAGGGCGAGGCCATCACGCGACAGCACCCGAGCGACCATGCCATCGACGGCGACGGCACGCTCCCTGTAAGCCTGGTTTTTCGACGCCTGCTGGCCCAACGGGTCGAACTGGCCGATCCGGGCGAAGGTGTCGTAGAAGATGTCGAGAAAGCCGCGTTCGATGTGCTTGCGCTTCAGGCGCAGGTCACGCATGGCTTCGAAGTACAGATTCTGGTCGAAGCGGTCGGCGGCCCGGTCGGCCATTTCGAAAAGCGTGTCGTCGGCATTGTCGAACAGCGCCTGCAAGCCCTGGCGCAGTTGCAGGGCGGCCTTGTCACGCACCTGCAGGAGTAACACAGGAAGGCAAGGCAAGGGCGTGTGTGCGCCTCGGTCGATGGCCGCCGCCAGGGGCACCACCTTGCCTTCTTTATGCATCCCGGACTCCTTGCTGGGTAATGTGTTCGACAGCGCGAAAAATCGTCAAAGCTATGACGCCAATTGTTAGGCGCCATTATCGGTAAAAATGCCGACAGCTGCCAGCACTCTTCACTGGCGGGCAAGTGACTCTGTTTTCGGGCAAATGCTCATTTGACCTGACCAATGGTCAGCTGCAAGGCAAGCTGTACACGGCGCAGTCCCCCTGCCCTATAATCGCCGGCATCTAGCTTGTGGAGCCGACCATGCCGAACCTACGCCTTGCCGACCTGACCGCCGAGATCGAAGCCAATGTGCGCCGTGCACTGCTGGAGGACATCGGCAGCGGCGACATCACTGCGCAGCTGATCCCGGCCGAGCGCCTGGCCAAGGCCACCATCATCACCCGCGAAGACTGCGTGATTGCCGGCACCGCCTGGGTCGATGCCGTGTTCCGTCAGCTTGACCCGCGCGTGGCCGTGCACTGGCAGGTGGCCGATGGCGAGCGCGCTACCGCCAATCAGCCGCTGTTCCACCTCGAAGGCCCGGCGCGCTCGCTGCTCAGCGGTGAGCGCAGCGCACTGAACTTCCTGCAGATGCTGTCGGGTGTGGCCACCCGTGCGCGCTTCCTCGCCGACCTGGTCGAAGGCACCCAAGTGCAGCTGCTCGACACCCGCAAGACCTTGCCGGGCCTGCGCCTGGCACAGAAGTACGCCGTCACCTGCGGCGGTTGCCACAACCACCGCATCGGCCTGTATGACGCCTTCCTGATCAAGGAAAACCACATTGCCGCCAGCGGTGGCGTGGCCGAGGCCGTGGCGGCGGCACACCGCATCGCCCCCGGCAAGCCGGTGGAAATCGAAGTGGAAAGCCTGGAGGAACTGCGCCAGGCGCTGAATGCTGGCGCAGATATCATCATGCTCGACGAGCTGACGCAGGATGAAATGCGCGAAGCAGTGCGTATCAACGCTGGCAAGGCCAAGCTGGAAGCCAGTGGCGGGATCAACGAAACCACCCTGCGGGTGATTGCCGAGACCGGCGTCGACTACATCTCGATTGGCGCCATGACCAAGGATGTGAAGGCCGTGGACCTGTCGATGCGACTGAGCCTGTGAGTGTACCGCAGGCATGAAAAAACCGGCCAGATGGCCGGTTTTTTTATTGCCTGAATCAGAACGAGGCGTTGGCCAGGCCGTCCAGGTAACGCTCGACGTCCAGTGCCGCCATGCAGCCGGCGCCGGCCGAGGTGATGGCCTGACGGTAAACGTGGTCAGCCACGTCACCGGCAGCGAACACACCTTCGACGTTGGTGGCGGTGGCGTTGCCTTCACGGCCGCCGGCAACTACCAGGTAGCCGTCCTTGAGGGTCAGCTGGCCTTCGAACAGCGAGGTGTTCGGGGTGTGGCCAATGGCGATGAATACGCCGTCGACCTTGATTTCGTCGCTGCTGCCGTCGTTGTTCTTCAGGCGCGCACCGGTCACGCCCATGTTGTCACCCAGCACTTCGTCCAGATTGGCGTTGAGCTTGAGTTCGATCTTGCCTTCGGCGACACGGGCGTTGAGCTTGTCGACCAGGATCTTCTCGGCGCGGAAAGTCTCGCGGCGGTGAACCAGGGTCACCTTGCTGGCGATGTTGGCCAGGTACAGTGCTTCTTCCACGGCAGTATTGCCGCCGCCGACCACGGCAACCGGCTTGTTGCGGTAGAAGAAGCCGTCGCAGGTGGCGCAGGCCGAAACGCCCTTGCCCATGAACGCCTCTTCCGACGGCAGGCCCAGGTAACGGGCGCTGGCGCCGGTGGCGATGATCAGCGCGTCGCAGGTGTACTTGCCGCTGTCACCCTGCAGGGTGAACGGCTTGTTGGCCAGGTCGACGGCATTGATGTGGTCGAAGACGATTTCGGTCTCGAAACGCTCGGCGTGCTCCTGCATGCGCTGCATCAGGGCCGGGCCGGTCAGACCGTGGGGGTCGCCCGGCCAGTTGTCGACTTCGGTGGTGGTGGTCAGCTGCCCACCCGCCTGCATGCCGGTGATCAGCAGTGGCTTGAGGTTGGCGCGGGCGGCGTAGACCGCGGCGCTGTAACCGGCAGGGCCGGAACCGAGGATGATGACGCGCGAATGACGTACTTCAGACATGTCGAACTCCTGTCGAGCGGGACCAAGGGGGCCGCCAGCTGGAAATTAAAAAGGACCCACGCAGCACTTGGGGAAGTGCTACAACGCGCAGGCCCAAAAAGCGGAAAGTTGAGCGCACTGTAGCGAGGTGGCAGAGATTAAGGAAATATCCTTCGACAATCCACCTCATAGGCATCCTCTATCTGCGAATTTCACTCGGTCTAACAGCCTTGGCGCATTTGTTACAGCCGGTTTCTTCATGTCCGCCTGCCTTTCGTCGGCGCGACAAACTCGGTAAGGTCAGCGCGTTTTCCCTTCTCTGCGGAGTGTCCCGATGCAAGCCCCTGTCCTCTCCGGCCCCCAGTACCTGCGCGAAGGCCTGAAACTGGTGCTGAGCCCCAACCTGCGGATGTTCGTGCTGCTGCCGCTGGCGATCAACCTGCTGCTGTTCGGCGGCCTGATCTACTTCGCCGGCCACGAGTTCAGCCTGTGGCTCGACGCCCTGATGCCGACCCTGCCAAGCTGGCTGAGCTTCCTTTCCTACATCCTGTGGCCACTGTTCGTCGCCTTGCTGGTGCTGATGGTGTTTTTCACCTTCACCCTGGTGGCCAACGTGATCGCTGCGCCGTTCAATGGCTTCCTGGCGGAAAAGGTCGAAGTGGTGGTGCGCGGCCAGGACCCGTTCCCGGCGTTCAGCTGGGGCGAGCTGGTGGCCATGGTGCCACGCACCTTCGGCCGCGAGATGCGCAAGCTCGGCTACTTCCTGCCACGGGCCATCGGCCTGTTCATCCTGTCGCTGATCCCGGTGGTCAACGTGGTGGCCGCGCCGCTGTGGCTGATCTTTGGTGTGTGGATGATGGCCATCCAGTACATCGACTACCCGGCGGACAACAACAAGATGAGCTGGCAGGACATGCTGGCCTGGCTGCGGCAGAAGCGCTGGCAGTCGATGGGGTTTGGCGGGATTACCTACCTGGCCTTGCTCATTCCGGGCGTGAACGTGCTGATGATGCCGGCGGCGGTGGCGGGGGCCACACTGTTCTGGGTGCGCGAGCGCAACTGATTGAACGAGGGGCTGCCAGCAGCCCCTTACGCAGCGTTTTCTTCAAATCAGAAGTTCGAAAGCTGGGGATCACGACTTCCACATGCCCAGTGCCGATGAACTGCAACCGTGTAAACAGGCCAGGCGGTATATAGATAAAGCAATCGAACCGGTAATCAGGGGTTGAATCATCGCTGCCAACTATTGGCGTCCATCTTTCGAGGATTACCAGATGATTGACGATGACGAACTCAAGGGAAAACTGCCGGACGAAATTGCTGGTGAGGGCGAACCTTTAGTTCCTGAGATTGAGGAACCAGAAGTGCCTGCTGAGCCGGAAATTGAAGAACCACAAGCACCGATTGGCCCGGTTGACCCACATGGGCCACTGGCGCGACTTTTTGAGGAAGGCAAGGGTGGGCGCGACCTTGACGACGAAGAGTTCGCAGCCTTTGAAGCAGTCAAGATGAAAGTTCAAGGTACGTTCATAACCGTGCTGCCAGAGCATGGTTTGGACGGATATGAAAACTCCCACTTTTATGTCTATGACGCGAACAGCGACAAGTCCTCTCTCAGGACCTACCTGATTTGGGCTTTGATTGCGGGAAAACTGGAAAAACCGGACCTCGTCCAATTCGAAATTGACGGAACGCCCTTCGATGACGATGAAGGTAACCTCTCGGCTGCCGTGGAAGAAACATTCAAGCGCATGCTGAAAATGGATCCCATCGTCTGATCTAACAATGTTCGGCATAAAGGGTCTGCTTGTTACTTTAATCAGCAACAGCCCCTTTATTTACGCATTGATCCGTCGATGGTAGTGCGTAGTAGATAAGTAACGCCTGCATCAGTTCTGTTCGAACTTCAATGCGCTCGAGGCCGCACCGTCGTGGCCTTCAAACCACTGGAGATCAAAGATGGAATTCACAGACGTCAAATCGAAAGACTTCATTGAACTTGCGGGAATCCCGGAACATCTTCAAGGCAAGGTCATCGCCGAGCAGCGAGTAAAGTGGCGGCTGCACGAGGCTCTGGAAACCAATGACATCCATGAGCCAATCGAGCGCTTGCACTACACCACCTGGGACTCCAACAGCGGCGCGGTCAACTACAGCCAACCCCTGGTGGAGTTGCTGGTCGATGCAGTGCTGCAAAGTGAAGCCCCCACTATCGGGCCAGCCGGAGGCATCTTCGCCGCTCGTGGTGTGAATGGGGAGGAGTTTCATGTAAACGTCGATCTGGCGGCTGTTCACGACGCCGTCTCGACCGTCTACCGGCACATCAAGCAAACCGAACAGGCCGATTGACCTACACCCTGGGCAAAGGGGCCAGCCTGAGCCCTTTGCCCTCTTGAGCCGTTATCAGTGGTTCAGCTGGCTGGAAAACTGCCCCACCGCATCCACCACCTTCTTCGCCCCTTCCTGAATCTCGACGATCACCCCACCAGTATCCGCCGCCAGCGCCAGCCCCTGTTCGGCCTGGCGCTTGCTGGTGTCGATGATGTCCACCGCAGCCTGGGCCAGTTGCTCGTTCTGCTGCACCACCTTGGCAATCTCCTCGGTGGCACTGCTGGTACGCGAGGCCAGCTGCCGCACTTCGTCGGCGACCACGGCGAAGCCACGGCCCTGCTCGCCGGCGCGGGCGGCTTCGATGGCGGCGTTGAGCGCCAGCAGGTTGGTCTGGCCGGCGATGTCGCTGATGGTCTTGATGATGGCGCCAATCACCTTGGACTGCCTGTCCAGTGCCTGGATACCCTCGGCAGCGTCCTGCATGGAGCCTTCCAGCCCACGCATCACGTCCACGGTCTGGGTCACCACATCGGTGGCCTTGCGGGCACTGGTGTCGGTCTCCAGGGAGGTGTTGTAGGCAATGTCGGCAGCCTGCGCCACCGCCTGCTCCTGATTGACCTGGTCGGTGATCACGGTGGCGAACTTGACCACCTTGTACAGCACGTCATGGGCATCGAAGATCGGATTGTAGGACGCCTCCAGCCAGATCGTGCGCCCATGGGCGTCGATTCGCTTGAAACGGTCGGCAACGTACTCGCCACGGCGCAGCCTGTCCCAGAATGCCTGGTAACCCGTCGAGTTGACTTCCGCCGGCTCACAGAACATGCGGTGATGCTTGCCACGCACCTGTTCCAGGCTGTAGCCCACCGTCTGCAGGAAGCGGTCGTTGGCCGTCAGCACCTCGCCGTTGAGGTTGAATTCGATCACGGCGGTGGAGCGCATTAACGCCTTGATCAGGCTCTCATGCTCACGCGAGGCTTCGATGGTGCGGGTCAGGTCGCTGGAGTGCATGGAGAAATGCCTGATCCGACCGTCAACAGTTTTCACCGGCTGCAGAATGGAGCGCAGCCAGGCTTCTTCGCCGTTGCCGCGCAGCAGGCGAAATGCACCGTTGAGGTGCTCGCCACGGGTGATGGCGTTTTTCATACGCTGGTAGAAGTCGAGCTTCTTCACGTGCGCCGGCACGATTTCTTCGATGTTACGGCCAATCAACTGCTCGGCACGGTAAAGCATCTCGCTCTCGAAGTTGCTGTTGACCTGCTCGATACGTCCCTGAGGATCGAGCTGCAGCACCAGCATCTCGCTGTCGAGGCTGCTCTTGACCTGCTCGACGGCCATCAGCTCTTCGCGCAGTTGCTGGATTTCTTTCTTGAGCTTGCTGTTGAACATCACCGCACTCCCGGAGCGCATCAAACCGATTCGGATGCATCTTCATCGGCTGCACCGCGTGCTGCTTGAGCACCCTGCAAAGAAATATTCACACTGGCGAAACTGCCGGAAATCAGGCGTCACCTGCGCGTCACAAGGCTGTCATGTGAGCGCAACGCGGCAGGTGGACACTTTTTGTCATGAATACACCTGCCCTACGCATCTGCCTTGTCAGCGAAACCTTCCCACCCGAAATAAACGGTGTGGCCAATACCCTTGGCCGCCTCAGCGAAGGTTTGCGACAGCGTGGCCACCAGGTGGAAATCGTTCGCCCACGGCAAGCCAACGAGGCACCGGCGGACGATGACCAGGGCCTGTTGCTCTGCCGTGGCTGGGCACTGCCCGGCTACCCCGGCCTGCAGTGGGGCGAGGTGTCGATGCACAAGCTGTTGCGCCGCTGGCGCCGGCATCGCCCGGACGTGCTGTACATCGCCACCGAAGGTCCATTGGGCCTGAGTGCCCTGCGCGCCGCGCGGCGCCTGGGGGTTGCCGTGGTCAGCGGCTTTCACACCAATTTCCCGCAATACTCCGGCCAATATGGCCTTGGCTTGCTTGCACGCCTGCTCACCCACTACTTGCGATGGTTCCATCGGCGCACCGCCGCCACCTTGGTGCCCAGCGTCAGCCAGCGCCTGGAACTGGAACGCCGCGGGTTCGAGCGCCTGGCCTTGATGGCCCGGGGCGTCGATGCCAGCCTGTTCAACCCAGCCCGGCGCAGCCAGGCGTTACGCGAAAGTTGGGGGCTCGGCGCGGACGACATCGCCGTGCTGCACGTCGGGCGCCTGGCCGCGGAAAAGAACCTGACGCTGTTGCAGCCCTGTCTGCACGCCTTGCAGAAAACATATCCACAGCGGCGCCTGCGCCTGGTGGTGGTGGGGGATGGCCCGCAGCGGGCCGCCCTCGAACAGCAGATGCCGGATGCGGTGTTCAGCGGCGCCCAACGCGGCGAAGCGCTGGCCGAACATTACGCCAGCGGCGACCTGTTCCTGTTCCCGAGCCTGACCGAAACCTTTGGCAACGTGGTGCTCGAGGCCATGGCCTCGGGGCTGGCCGTGGTCGCCTACGATGAAGCTGCCGCGGCCCAGCACATCCGCCATGGCCACAGCGGCGCGCTGGCCATGCCTGGCGACCAGTGCGCATTCATCGATGCCGCCTGCTGGCTGCTGGAGGAAAGCGAAACCCTGCGCCGGGTTCGCCTGAATGCCCGCCAGCACGCCAGCCGCCAAGGCTGGCCGGCGATCGTCGAGCAATTCGAGTCGCACTTGTTCAACGCTTGCCACACGGCACCTGCCGGCAGCCAACCGACAGGCGTCGCGCTAGCGATCAAGCCAGAGTCGTCAACGCCTCGCGGCTGAACGGCAGCACATCCGCTTCACGCCCTTCGCGCACCTTCTGCGCCCACTCGGCGTCCACCAGCAGGGCACGGCCAACCGCCACCAGGTCGAACTCTTCGTCGCCCAGACGGCGCAGCAAGCCTTCCAGGCTGGCCGGCTTGGCCACCTTGTCAGTGGCGACCATGAACTGCAGGAACTCGCCATCGAGCCCCACGCTGCCGACGGTGATGGTCGGCTTGCCGGTGAGTGTGCGAGTCCAGCCGGCCAGGTTCAGCTCGGAACCTTCGAATTCGGGCTCCCAGAAGCGCCGGGTCGAGCAGTGGAAGATATCCACACCCGCAACCGACAGCGGTTCGAGGAAAGCTGCCAGAGCTGCCGGCGTTTCCACCAGACGTGCGCTGTAGTCCTGCTGCTTCCACTGCGAGAAGCGGAAGATGATCGGGAAGTCCGGCCCCACGGCAGCGCGCACGGCCTGGATCAGCTCGATGGCAAAGCGCGAGCGGCCGGCCAGGTCACCGCCATATTCGTCGCTGCGGCGGTTGCTGGCCTCCCAGAAGAACTGGTCGATCAGGTAGCCGTGGGCGCCATGGATTTCCACGCCGTCCATGCCGATGGCCTTGGCATCGCGGGCCGCCTGGGCAAAGGCGGCGATCACGTCGCGGATATCGTCATTGGTCATGCCGTGCACCAGCACCTGGCCGTCCTTGACCTTCTCGCTCGGCCCGTAGCCCGGCACGCTGGCGTCCGGCTCGGTGCCCAGGCGGCGCACCGTGCCGACGTGCCACAGCTGCGGCACGATACGGCCGCCTTCGGCATGCACTGCGTCGACCACCTGCTTCCAGCCAGCCAAGGCATCTTCACCATGGAAGCGCGGCACATTGGGGTAGCCGTTGGCTGCCTTGTGCCCGACCGTGGTGCCCTCGGTGATGATCAGCCCCACGCCCGCCGCAGCACGGCGGCGGTAGTACTCGACCACGCCAGCGTGCGGCACGCCACCCGGGCAGAAGGTACGGGTCATGGGCGCCATGACGACGCGGGTCGGCAGCTCGAGCGCGCCGAGGGTGAATGGCTGGAACAGGGGGTTGCTGGACATGGGGCGCTTCCGTCTGGGGAGGAAATGCGCCTGAGGTTAGGGGGTGCGCGGGGCTGGGCCCAGCATTATTGATTTGAGTGATTCGCAGGTATCGTGGCGGACGCCTGTGGGAGCGGGTTCATCGGAGCGCCGAACCGCCGCGAATGCATCGGTATGGCCAATGCAGCATTCGCTGCGGTTTGGCGCTCCGATGAACCCGCTCCCACAGTGCACGCAGTCAGTTCAGGGCTTTCTCGATGGCTTGCAGGACCGATGGATCATCCGGCGCGGTACGCGGGGCAAAGCGCGCCAGCACCCGGCCGTCCTTGCCCACCAGGAACTTCTCGAAGTTCCAGGTTATATCACCAGGGAATTCCGCACCCTCGCCCGCCAGCAGACGGTACAGCTGGTGACGCTCATGGCCATTGACCTCCAGCTTGGCCCCCAGCGGGAAGCTGACGCCATAGTTGAGGCGGCAGAACTCCTGAATTTCCTTCTCGCTGCCCGGCTCCTGGCCGGCAAACTGGTTGCAGGGCAGACCCAGGACATTGAAGCCTTTGCCCTTGAACTGCTGATGGAGCTTTTCCAGCGAAGCGTATTGCGGCGTCAGGCCACATTTGGAGGCGACATTGACCACCAGCACCACCTGGCCCTTGAACGGTGCCAGGGGCAGGTCCTCGCCGTTCAGCGCCTTCAACGTCAGGTCGTGAAATGCACTCATGATGAATCCCTCTCAGGTTCCCGGTTGCCGCTGGGGCAAATTGCGCCCACTAAAAAGGCGCTCTTCCAAGCCGCGCACCTCCCGTTGGGGAGGCATGCCGGCTTGTCCGAGCGCCTGGCGACTTTCTGAGCTTAGCGCAGAAAATCAGTGGTGATGGCCACCTTCACCGTGGATGTGACGGTGAGCGATTTCTTCTTCGCTGGCGTCACGCACGTCGACAACCTTGACCTTGAAGTTCAGGCGCTGGCCAGCCAGAGGGTGGTTACCGTCGACAGTGATGTCGTCGCCGTCGATGTCGCGGATGGTGACGATCTGCATCTGGCCGTCTGGCGCCGAGGCGTGGAACTGCATGCCGACTTCCAGTTGGTCGACGCCTTCGAACAGGCTGCGGTTCAGGGTGCTGACCAGCTCGGCCAGGTATTCGCCGTAGGCGTCTTCCGGCTCGATGGCAACTTCCAGCTCGTCACCGGCTTGCTTGCCTTCCAGGGCTTTTTCCAGGCCTGGGATGATGTTAGCGGCACCGTGCAGGTAAACCAGCGGCGCACCGCCGGCGGAGCTGTCGATGGTCTCCCCGGCGTCGTTGGTCAGGGTATAGTCGATGGAGACAGCCTTGTTGGCGGCGATCAGCATGGGGCAAGACCTTTTGCAAAAGTATGTAGAACTGACAAGTGTAACCAAGGCATCGCCTGAATGCGACCGCAGCGCGGACGAGGGGCGACCCATCAGTCGGATCACCGGCTTCCACCAGGACGAAGAAGGCCACTGGGTGGTCGAGCTGTCCTGCGGCCACACCCAGCACCTGCGCCACCAGCCACCGTGGCAGGCACGCCCGTGGGTACTCGACGCCGAACAGCGCGCCGGGCGCATCGGCCAGCCATTCGCTTGCGGCTGGTGCGCACAAGGGGCCGATAGCGCTACCCTTGGCCGTTGATTCCTTGCACCGCTTATTTCGAGAAGCACGCATGCAGACATTTTTCATTGCGCCGACCGACTTTGGTGTCGGCCTGACTTCCATCAGCCTGGGCCTGGTCCGCACCCTGGAACGCGCCGGGCTCAAGGTCGGTTTCTTCAAGCCGATCGCCCAGCCTCACCCCGGCGACACCGGCCCGGAGCGTTCCACTGAACTGGTCGCCCGCACCCACGGCATCAAGCCACCGGTGCCACTGAGCCTGGCCCATGTCGAGCGCATGCTTGGCGATGGCCAGCTGGACGAGTTGCTCGAAGAAATCATCCGCCTGTACCAGCAAGCCTGCGTCGGCAATGACGTGGTGGTGGTCGAGGGCATGGTGCCGACCCGCCACGCCAGCTACGCCGCACGGGTCAACCTGCATCTGGCCAAGAGCCTGGATGCCGAAGTGATCCTGGTTTCCGCCCCGGAAAACGAAGTGCTCAGCGAGCTGTCCGGGCGGGTCGAACTGCAGGCCCAGCTGTTCGGCGGCCCGCGTGACCCGAAAGTGCTGGGGGTAATCCTCAACAAGGTGCGCACCGACGAGAGCATGGCCGACTTCGCCACCCGCCTGCGCGAACACTCGCCACTGTTGCGCGGCAACGACTTCCGCCTGCTCGGCTGCATTCCCTACCAGCCCGAGCTGAACGCCCCGCGCACCCGCGACGTGGCCGATCTGCTCGGCGCCCAGGTGCTCAACGCCGGCGACTACGAGCAGCGGCGGATGAACAAGATCATCATCTGCGCCCGCACCGTGGCCAATACGGTACCGCTGCTGACGCCGGGTACTCTGGTGGTGACCCCCGGTGATCGCGACGACATCATCCTGGCCGTGAGCCTGGCTGCGATCAACGGCGTGCCCCTGGCCGGCCTGCTGCTGACCAGCGACAGCAAGCCTGATGCACGCATCCTCGGCCTGTGCCGTGGTGCCCTGCAGGCCGGCCTGCCGATTCTGTCGGTAAGCACCGGCTCCTACGACACCGCCAACCTGCTCAACTCTCTGAACCGCGAAATCCCGGTAGATGACCGTGATCGGGCCGAATTCATCACCGACTTCGTCGCCAGCCACCTGGACGC
Organism: Pseudomonas sp. SMN11; assembly: GCF_052041945.1. Lineage (NCBI taxonomy): Bacteria > Pseudomonadati > Pseudomonadota > Gammaproteobacteria > Pseudomonadales > Pseudomonadaceae > Pseudomonas > Pseudomonas sp. SMN11. Next base: position 24,512 of record NZ_JBKGGW010000032.1, read on the forward strand.
CGCCTGGCTGCACCAGCGCTGCGGCACGCCACGGGAAATGCGCCTGTCGCCGGCGGTTTTCCGTTACCAGCTGATCCAGCGAGCGCAACAGGCCAACAAGCGCATCGTCCTGCCGGAAGGCGCCGAGCCGCTGCTGGTGCAGGCCGCAGCGATCTGCCAGGCGCGCGGCATCGCCCGTTGCGTGCTGCTGGCCAAGCCCGAGGCAGTCGAAGCCGTGGCCCGTGCACAGGGCATCACCCTGCCACCGGACCTGGAGATTCTCGACCCAGAACTGATTCGCGGGCGCTATGTCGAGCCGATGGTCAATCTGCGCAAGAGCAAGAACCTCAACGCGCCCATGGCCGAGCAGCAGCTGGAAGACCCGGTGGTGATCGGCACCATGATGCTGGCCCTGGATGAGGTCGATGGCCTGGTCTCGGGCCTGGTGCATTCCACCGCCAACACCATCCGCCCGGCGCTGCAACTGATCAAGACTGCACCCGGCGCGAGCCTGGTGTCGTCGGTGTTCTTCATGCTGTTCCCCGAGCAGGTGCTGGTGTACGGCGACTGCGTGATGAACCCGCACCCCAGCGCCAGCGAACTGGCCGAGATCGCCCGGCAGAGCGCCGAATCGGCGCAGGCCTTCGGCATCGCGCCACGGGTGGCGATGATCAGCTACTCGAGCGATTCGGCCAGTGATGAGGAAGTGGAGAAAGTACGCGAAGCCACGCGCCTGGCGCAGGCTGCGGAGCAAGGGCTGCTGATCGACGGGCCGCTACAGTACGACGCCGCTGCCAACCCGCAGGTCGCTCGCCAGCTGGCCCCTGCGAGCCAGGTGGCCGGGCGGGCGACGGTGTTCGTGTTCCCTGACCTGAACACTGGCAACACCACCCACAAGGCGGTGCAGCGCAGTACCGATGGGGTCAGCCTGGGGCCAATGCTGCAGGGGTTGCGCAAGCCGGTGAACGACTTGCCGCGAGGGGCGCAGGTGGACGATATCGTCCATACCATCGCCCTTACTGCTATTCAGGCCAGCAGCATCCGCTGAAATGAAAAGGGCAGGCCGTTACCGGCCTGCCCTTTTCATTGCGCCATACCGAACGGCTTACGGGTACTGCTGAACCTGGCCCTGCTGCTGGTCATACTGTTGACCTGGGATAGGCTTCAGGTTGACCTCTACGCGGCGGTTCTGTGCGCGGCCATTGGCGTCGGCGTTGCTGGCGATCGGCTGGTCCGGGCCCATGCCACGTACCGTGACACGCGAAGCATCCACGCCCTGCGAGGTCAGGTAGGTGCTGACTGCCTGAGCGCGGCGCTGCGACAGGTCCATGTTGTGCTGGCGGCTACCGGTGCTGTCGGTGAAGCCCACCACTTCGATGGTGTTCTGGTTGAACGACTTGAACGAGTTGGCCAGGTTGTTCAGCGGGTTGTAGAAGCTCGGCGAAATGTTGGCCGAGTCGGTAGCGAAGGTGATGTTGCCCGGCATGATCAGCTTGATCTGGTCGCCCTGGCGCTGAACTTCAACGCCCGTGTTGGCCATTTTCGCGCGCAGTTCGGCTTCCTGCTTGTCGGCGTAGTAGCCGTAACCAGCAGCGGCTGCACCGACTGCGGCGGCGCCGATCAGCGCGCCCTTGCCACGGTTGTTGTGGTCGATGGCAGCACCGGCAATGGCACCGGCCAGCGCGCCCAGGCCGCCGTACTTGGCGGTCTTGCTCATCCCCGAGGACTCGCCCTGAGCCTGGCCTTGGCTGTCATAAGGATTCTGCCCGGCGCAGCCAGTCATCAGGGCTGCAACGGTTGCGACGATAATCAGACGACGCATGGTGAACATGGACAAGCTCCTACAAAAATTCGTGTGTTCGGCAGATCGCACAGGGATCTATGCCAGGCGTAGATCCCTAGGATACGGAAAAATTCCATGAAAGGCTTTTCATCCAGGCTCACGCCCGTACGAACGGGTTCTCGCGCATCTCGTCGCCGAGGCGCGTATCCGGCCCGTGGCCAGTGACCACGATGGCTTCTTCGTCCAGGCGATACAGCCGCTCCTTGATCGAGCGAACGATGGCGCGCTGGTCACCGCCCCACAGGTCGGTACGGCCGATGCCGCGACGGAACAGGGTGTCGCCGGCGATCAGCAGCTTGGCATCGGCGAACCAGAAACTCATCGAGCCTGGCGTGTGCCCAGGCGTGTGCAGGGCCACGCCACAACCGCAGGCAAGCTCCTCGTCATCGCCCAGCCAACGGTCTGGCGACGGCACCGGGGTGTAGGGCACGCCGAACATCTGGCATTGCATCTCCAGGTTGTCCCACAGCGGCTGGTCCTGCTTGTGCAGATGCAAGGTAGCGCCGGTGAGTTCCTTGAGCTTGCCCGACGCGAGGAAATGGTCGAAGTGCGCGTGGGTGTGGATGATGCTCACCAGCGTCAGGCCATGGGCCTGCAGGCGGGCGAGGATCTTGTCCGGGTCACCGCCTGGGTCGACGACGATGGCCTTCTTGCTGACCGGGTCGCCGATCAGGGTGCAGTTGCACTGCAGAGGGCCTACGGGGAAGGTTTCTCGGATCAGCGCTATTGCATTTTCCATGAGTAAATTCAGCAATCGGTTATTCGAACAGGGTTTGAATGCGTGCCAAAGCATCGAGAATTACAACTTCAGGAGCTGACTCGACACGCTTGGCACCTCTGGCGTCTAGGTCCACCGTGCGTATCTGGTTACAGAGCAACACACCTTGCGTCAGCGTGCCTGCCCCGCTGAGGGTAACCGCAAAGCCCGCATGCCTGGCGAAGTCACCACCTTGAGAAATGGGCACGATGGCCGCCAAACCGGACGCGTTGAAAGCCGCAGGGGTGAGCACAAGTGCTGGGCGCCCGATACCTTGCTGTTCTCGTCCAACGGTAGGGTCCAGATTGACCCGAACAATATCGCCCCTGGCGAACTTGACCCGCTTCACACCTCACGCCCCACTGGGCGCATTGCGTTCCACTCAGCCATGTCTTCAGGTTCTGGCGCGTTCAGATCACATTGCGCCATCAATTCTTCAAGGGTGTACTTCGGCCTGGGCCTGATGGGCTTGAGGACCAGAGTCTCCCCTGCCGCATCCAGGCTCAATGTCGAGCCAACGCCAAGGCGCATCTGCTTGAGCACAGTGGCCGGCAAACGGATAGCCGCACTGTTGCCCCATTGCTGAATCTTGATCTGCATAAGTATCTCCCAAGGTAGATACATAGTAGAAACCCTCCCGACGATTGCAAGTGAAATGTAGAAACCTCGTATCTACACTGCCACTCAGCCGCCATCGAAAACAGAGCCGATAACACGACTAGGATTTTTCCTACTAGCCCTTGGGAAATAGCCCTCAAACCTGAACAGCACCATACATTCGAAGCAAATTACTCAAGGCAAATACAGCCTGAACAGTCCGCCCCCAAGCGCCCCACCATTGGCAATCTCGATTCGCCCGCGCACGCCGTTGCGCTCATGCAGTGCCGCAATCCGCGCCGCGAAATACAGCCCGAGCCCGGTGCTGCCGCTCTGCGAGTCGATACCCTGCACGTAATCCTGCTGGCGCTCGAGCATCCGTGCCGGGTAACCCGGGCCGTCGTCGTTGACGCTGATAACCAGGTGTTCGTCTTCCTCGCCAATGCTGACCAGCAGCGCATGGCCGGCATAGCGGGTGGCGTTGGTGATCACATTGGCGATCACCGAGGCCACCAGTTCGCGGTCAAAAAAGCCCAGCGGGTTGTCGGTCTCGACACGCCAGGTGGCGAGGATGTCATTGTGCTGCAGCACTTCCTGGTGGGCCGCCAGCTGCGCTTCGATGAAGTCATCCAGCTCGTGGTAGTCGGGGCATACCGGCAGCTGATTCACCCCCAGTTTGTACAGCCCCAGCAACTGCACCAGCATGCCGTTGAGATGGCGGAACTCATGCTCGATCACGCCCTGCTCAGTACCGCTGCGCCATTCTTCAGGCAGCCGTGCCAGCCATTGGTCATGGGACTGGATCAGCGCCGACAGCGAGTTCTTCAGGTCATGCACGGTGGAGGCGATCACCGTGGAAAAATCCAGCCCCTGGTTATCCTGGCTCATGCGCCGAAGACCTTGATGTGCAGTTTGCGGTAGCGGTCGTAGCGGCTGTCGCTGGTCGGGATGCCGGCCACGCGGGTCAGGCAGTCGCGGCATTCCTGCTGGATCGCCGGCGGTGTCACCTCGCCACCGATGCGCAGCAGGGCTTGCGCCGTGTTGAGCGCGATACTGATGTTCTTCGGCTGCAACGACAGGGCCTTGCGGAACATCTGCAAGGCTTCGTTGAGTTGCCCGGCCTGGTAGCTGCGCACGCCCTGGCGGTTGAGGTCGACCGCTTCGGTGACCGCGCCCAGTACGGCTGGGTCGTCAGTCAGTTTGGCCACGCTCTGCATGACCTTGGGGTCATCGCCGTAGGTTTCCACACAGCCCTTGAGGATGCTGCCACCGGCCGCTTCCTGGCCAAGCGACTGCAGTTGCCTGGCCACGGTCAAGGCGGCCTCGACCGAGAAGAACTGGTCCATCTTCTCCAACCGCTGCATGGCCTGCTCGGTGAGCTTGTCGGCGGTTTCGGGGTCGCCCGCCTGCTGCAGGCTGGCGGCCTTCATCAGCCGGGCACGCACTTGCAGGCCCTGGTCTTCGAGGTTGTCCTTGGCCACTTCGCTGAGCACGGTATTGATCTCGACCCGGGCGCGGGCATCCAGGCCGAAGCCGGCGTTCTTGCTCATCAACGCCTGGACCAGCCCAAGGTTGCTTTCGGCGTCCTTGTAACGCGAACTCTGGCCCTGATTAACCGCATGGCGGAAGGCCTTGGAGGCGCTCTCGAAGTCTTCGTTATCCAACGCCAGCTTGCCTAGGGCGGCCTGTCGGCGCACTGCCAGGGGCGACAAGCGTACCGCTTCTTCGAGCATGCCCTGGGCACGCTTGGTTTCGCCTTGAGCGACCAGCACTTCGGCCATGCCATCGTACAGCCCGGGCATGATCGGGAATGCCTTGAGTGCCTGCTCGTAGACACCCTGGGCTTGGGCGTTCTGCCCGCGCTTGTGCATCAGGCTGCCGAGTGCCGAATACACCCAAGGTTGCGGGCGGCTGGCGAGGATGCTCTTGAGAAACTTCTCCAGCTCATCGAAGCGGTTGAGGTCACGCAGTGCGTCGGCGCGATAGCGCAGGCACAACGGCGCGAAACGCGGGTCCTTCTTGCACAGCTCGGCACACGCCGCCAGCACTTCGGCCGGGCGACCACGGTCGAGTGCCTGCAGAATCGGCTTGAGCAGGGTCTTGCGCTGGGTCAGTTTGTCCAGGCGCTGGGCCAGCCCCACGCGGTTGAACGGCTTGGTCAGGTAGGCATCCGGCTCATGCTCAAGGGCACTGAGCACAATGGCCTGGCTGCTCTCGGCCGTGACCATGATGAACACGCACTCATGGCTGATCAGCTTGTCGAGGATCAGGTCCTCAAGGACCTGCTGGCCGTTCTTCTTGCCGTCACCAAGGTGGAAGTCCTGGAGGACATAGTCGTAGCGCTTCTGCCCGCACATGCGCAGGGCCTGCTCACCACTGTCCGCGGTATCCACATCGCGCACGCCCAGTTCGCGCAGCATGGAACGGGTCGACGTGCGAAAGTCAGTGAAGTCGTCGACGATCAGAAAGCTCTTTTGCCCGTACTGCAGCATCAACACGACCTGTATTGGGTGGATGGGTGGATGGCGCGAGGCGATGCATACCGCCGAAACTTGTATCGGCAGCCGGTCAGGAAAGATGAGGGTGGAGAATGCAGCGCACTCACTCGCTAACGGCACAATGGCTTTGCGCCATCATTTTACAGTGCCATCCCCCTTGCGGCCAGCTTCAGGCCAGCAAGCCCAACGACTTGGCGCGGGCCACTGCCTGGGTGCGACGCTCCACCCCCAGCTTGCTGTTGATATGGCTGGCATGGGTCTTGACGGTATGCAGAGAGATGAACAGCCGCTCGCTGATTTGCTGGTTGGAACAGCCCTGGGCGATCAACTCGAGCACCGCCAGCTCGCGACCACTCAATGCTTCGGTGGCGCTGCCTGTCAGTGCCACAGGCTCTGGCAGACGCGCCAGCAGTTCGGCCTGGGCCTGGCAGGCGGGTTGCGCCAGGAGTTGCTCACGCAGCCATGAAGGGTGCAATTCGATCAGTCGCTGGAAGGGCTGCACCACCCCGCCCCGGGCTGCGCTCAACGCCATGGGTAACAGCTGCGCTGCCTGTGCTTCACGCCCTTCGCTCAACAACAGGTCGACCCACTGCGACAGTGCGTGCAGGGTGAGCATCATGCCGCCACTGGCCTGGCCGCGTTCGGCCAGGGCGCACAGGCGCGCCACGGCGTCTTCACTGCGCTGCTGCACACGCTCGAGCAGGGCCTGCTGCAGTTCGATATGCAACGGCAGCAAAGGGTGGAACTCTGGCGCCGCCGCTGGGTGCTCACCGCCGTAGGTCTGCCCCAGGCGCAGCAACCAGGACTCGGCCAGGTCGATACGCCCCTGCGCGAGCCACAGCTCGCACTTCACCAGGGTGATCATCGCCAGGTAGAAGATCGGTGGCACATCCCAGATGTGCATCAGCCGTTCTGCCTCGGCCAGCTCGGCGAACGCCTCGGCATACTGGCCCTCACGGCCATCGAGCGAAGCAATCACACAATGGCCGATCAGCACGCTGATGTCGCGGCAGGCGCGCGCCTCGCCTAGCCCAGCACGCAAACGCGCGCGCCCTTGCGCGGGTTGCAGGCGCGCCACCAGCAAGTAGCCCTCGTACAGAGTCAGCCGCGCCCGCACCGCATACAGCCGCTGGGCCGACAACCCCTGCAGGCGTTGCAGCCCCTGGCGCACTTCATCCAGCGCCCGCAATACCTCGCCGCGGGCATGCAGCACCCGCGCACGATCGTAATGCGCCAGCGCCTCGAACAACGGGTTGCCGACACGCTGCGCCAGCTCCAGCGCTTCGCGGTTCCAGCCACGTGCACGCCAGAAGTCGCCGTCGGCAATGGCCAGGTTGGACAGCGTCGACAGGCACACCAGACGCTGACCATAGCGCTTGCTCGGCAGGCTCTGCAGCGCTTCGCCGCAATAGGCCAGGGTCCGTTCGCGGTCACCCCGGCCACGGGCAATGACTCCGCTGAGCGCCAGCCACTGCGCCAGCATCGACTTCTGGGCAGTGGCTGAAGGGGCGGGCAAGAAACGACTGAGGTAACCGGCCAGATCCTCCGCGGCATCCAGCTGGCAGGCCAGGCCCAGTGCCCAGCTGTACAGCACGATCAACCGCGGCGTGCTGATCAGCAGGCTGTCGGGCAGGTCCATCTTCCAGCGCAACAGCATGCCGACGTTCTGCTCAGCCAGCAGTTGCTCTTCGGACAGGCTTTGCACCAGGTCGGCTGCCACATCGAGGTGGCCGGCACGCAACGCCTGTTCAACCGCCTCGTCGAGCAACCCTTGGGCCTGGAACCAGCGGCAGGCACGCAGGTGCAGGCGCGCCAACGGTTCGCTGGACTGGCGGCTGCGCAGCAAGTCGGAGAACAGGTGATGGTAGCGATACCAGTGGCCATGCTCGTCCAGCGGCACCAGAAACACTTGATGCGCCTGCAGATAACGCAGGATCGCGTCACTGTCGTGACGTTCACGCAGCGCATCGCACAGCGCTGCGCAGAAGCGCTCCTGGCAAGCCGTGTCGAACAGAAACGCCTGCACGTCCGCCGGCAACATCACGATGACTTCTTCCAACAGGTAATCACGGATCAGCCCTTCACCACCGTGCAGGGCCTGGGGCAAGGCATGCTCGTCACCGGCTTCGCTGGCGGCCAGCTGCCAGAAGCGCAGCCCGGCCACCCAGCCATCGCTACGCAGAATCAGGTTGTCCAGCGCCTGACCGCGCAGCCCCGTGGGCTGGCGGCCAATCACCGCCAGTGATTCGTCCGCGGTCAGGCGCAGATCCTGCTCGCCAAGCTCGACCAACTGCCGCGACAGGCGCAGCCGCGCAAGGTGCCAGTCCGGGCGCTGGCGGCTGGTCACCAGCAGTACCAGGCCTGCAGGCAAGTGATTGAGGAAGAACTGCAGGCAGCGATCGAGTACCGGCCCCTGGGCCAGGTGGTAGTCGTCCAGAACCAGCAGCAAAGGCGTATCGGCCTGGAGGTAGAGCGCCAACTCGTCGAGCAAGCTGTCGATCCACTCTTCGAACGCAAAGGGTTGGTGGCGCTGGCGCATCTTCAGCAGGCCCATGGCCTGGCCGCCCAATGCCGGGCAGTACTGCTGCAGCCCTTCGAGCAGGCGTTCGAGGAAACGGCCGGGGTCGGCATCCCGTTGGCTCAGGCCGAGCCAGAGGCTGCGCCAATGGCCGGGCAGCGACTCGCAGAATTCGATGGCCAGGGAGCTTTTGCCAAAGCCGGCAGGTGCGTTGACCAGCAGCAAGCGCCCGCCAAGGCCACTCTGCAGCCGCTGACACAGACGGGCACGCGGCACGTGGCCGTCCGGCTGCGGCGGCCGGAAGAAGCGCCCGTCCAGCAGGCCCAGGGCCTGGCTGGCGAATCCATGCGTACGGGACAGGTCTGTCATGGCCGGCTCGTTCTGTTGGGAAGACTACGGCGGTACGGATCCTTGCGAGACTAGCGGGTAATGGAACGCATTTGAAGACGATGGGAGCCATTGCCCCGGAAAAGACTGCGACAAAAAGCAACATGGCTGATGGACTGTGGCTGGCGCGGGGCTTTGGCGAGGTATTCATCGGCCTTATCGGCAGGGCAGACAGAAACGCCCCGGCAAGCCGGGGCGTTCTGGGAGGGTCACACGGAGTTGCAGGTTTTCAGCTTAGCGGATACCCGACTGGCGCAGGGCGGCTGGCTGGAAATCGGCCTTGCTGGCACTGAAGCCGAAGTCGTAGGCACGCTTCTCTTCGTTCTTCATGCCCAGGGCCAGGTAGCGGCCCGACTGCAGGTCATAGATGGCTTCAAGGGTGTACCACGGCACCTGCACGTTGTAGTACGGCTGGGCATGGGCCTCGGACACGCGCCACAGCTGGCCGCGGCCGTCATACTGGTCGATCACCGCAGCTTGCCAGGTGTCTTCGTCGATGTAGAAGTCACGCTTGGCGTAGATATGCCGCTGGCCCGGCTTCAGCGTCGCGACCACGTGCCAGACGCGGCGCAGCTCGTAGCGGGTCAGGTCCTGGTTGATGTGCCCGGCCTTGAGGATGTCGGCGTACTTGAGCTTGGGGTCGTCCAGCTTGAAGGCGTTGGAGGCGATGTACATCTCCTTCTTGCCTTCGAGCTTCCAGTCGTAGCGGTCCGGCGCACCGTTGTACATGTCCAGGTTATCCGAGGTGCGCAGGCCATCGGCCGCGGTACCCGGGCCGTCATACGACACCTGCGGGGCCTGGCGCACACGGCGCTGGCCGGCGTTGTAGATCCAAGCCTTGCGCGGCTCCTTGACCTGGTCGAGGGTCTCGTGCACCAGCAGCACGGTACCGGCCAAGCGTGCCGGAGCGGTAACCTCCTGCTTGAAGTAGAACAGGATGTTGCCCGGATTGTTCGGGTCGTAGTCCTTCATCCGGTCGCGGAACACGAACTGGTCCTGGAAGTACACCAGGCTGTACGACCCGTTCTGCTGCGGCGTGGCCTGGGTTACCAGGCGGGTGACGCTGCCGCCGCGGTAGCGGGTGATGTGGTTCCAGATCACTTCCAGGCCGCTTTTCGGGATCGGGAAAGGCACGGCAGTCTGGAAGTTGTTCAGGCCGTTGCCGCCTTCGACCAGGGTGGTCGCGGTGGCGTTCTTCTTGATCGCAGCGAACACATCGTCAGGCACCGTGGAGCCACGGTGGGTCTTGTAGACCGGGATCTTGAAGGTGTCCGGGTAGCGCTTGAGCATCGCCAGCTGGCCCGGCGAGAGTTTGTCCTTGTACTGCTCGGCGTTCTGCGCGGTGATCGTGAACAGCGGCTTGTCACTGCCATAGGGGTCAGCAAGGAAGCCTTTGGCATCGACGCTGCCCGCGGTCTTCGCCAGCGGCTCCCAGGGGCCGATCGAACCATCGGCATTACCGGCCTTTTCTGCACCCATCGGGGTCAGGGTGCTGCCCAGTTTTGCCGCTTCATCGGCGGATACCGCAGCCATGACGCTGGTCGCCAGCAGGGACAGGCCCAGTACACCGGCTTGCAGCAGACTTCTGGTCTTGTTCATCTCGTGTCGTCCTGGATCAATGTTCTTAGAAGTTCACGCCGAAGCTGAGGGCGACGAAGTCGCGATCATCCACGGTGCTGTACTTGCCGTCGAAGAAGTTGGTGTACGACAGGCTGGCGGTATAGGTGTTCTGGTACTCGGCATCCAGGCCCAGGCTGACGGCCTTGCGCCCTTCCTCGAAGTTGCCGCCAGGGCCCGGCGAGTAACCGGAGACGTCATGCGACCAGGCCACGTTGGGCTTGAGGTTGACTCCGGCGAACACGTCGTTGTAGTCCCAGATGACCCGGGCGCGATAACCCCAGGAGGTGCTGGTGGTGTAGCCGTCGTTCTCGCACTTGCGGTTGAGGTTGGTGGTCGAGGCACCGGCACCGGCACCGGCGATGGTGCTGGCGTTGAGCGCCTGGCAGGTGTCGGCGCCGCCGGTTGCTGGCAGCGGGCCAGGGCCGAATACCGGGTCGCGACCGTAACGGGTATCGTGCGCGTTCTCCAGGCCACCCACATGGGTAACGCCGACTTCACCGACCACGGTCATGCGGCTGGCGCCCATCACCTGGTCGAAGAAGTGCGTCAGGGTGGTCTGGAACTGAGTGATTTCCTTGCGACGGTAGCCGTGCAGGTCTTGGCCCGGGGTGCCAGTGAGCAATGAGGCGTTGCTCAGCGCGCCACCGATCGGGCGGACACCGGCGAACAGGATATCGGTAGTGTTCAGCTGCACCGGCGCGTTCGGCCGGTAGCTGACCTCACCGCTCCAGGCGGTACCGGTAGGCAGCGTGGTGGAGAAGCTCAGGCCGTACAGGCGGATGTCTTCGGGGTACTCGACGAAGTACTTCGAATTACCCGCCACGATCAGCGGCGCCAGTGCGCGCAGTTGCGGTGGCAACTGGCTGAGGCCGGCGAATACCGACGGTGAGGCGCCAGTGGCGCTAAAGATCGGCGCACGGCTGTGGTAGTTCATGAAATAGGCGCCGAACTCGGTGTCGAGCGGTTCGAACATGTAGCGCATGGCCACACCGAACTGGCCGCTGTCACGGGCATCGCGGTCAGCACCACGCGCCACCATCACACCCTCTTCGTTGATGTTGACGCCGCGGGTGGCGAGAAATTGCTGTGCTGCTGCCGGCACCGTGCGGCTGCTGTTGAGCACGCGCAGATTGTCGGTACAGCCGTCGGCGATGATATCGGGCTGGGAGAAGAAGGTGCCGCAGTTGTCGACGACGGTCTGGTCCCACTCAAGCTGGTAGAAGGCTTCGGCCGACAGGTTGTCGGTCAGGCTCTGCGAGATGTAGAACATGTTGACCGGGATCAGGCCTTCCTTGATCTCGGCACCCGGGCGGCGGAACGCGGCCACATCGATCGGGTTGATCGAGTTGATGCCGCCGCCGATGAAGGTGCTTTCACCCCAGCTCACCACCTGCTTGCCGAAGCGTACCGAACCCGGCTGATCGCCGATCGAGTAGTTGTGGTAGACGAAGGCATCGAGCAGCTCCGCGCCCGACGACTTGGCACCCTCCTTGCGGCCCGAGTCACTGATGTCCTTGAACGGACGGCTTTCGTCCTTCAGCTCGAAGTCGTACCAGTACTTGCCACGTACGAACACACCGGTGTCGCCGTATTTGAGTTCAAGGTCATGGATACCTTTGAAGATCTTCGAGAAGGTTTCGCCCTTCTTGAAGTTCAGGTGGCCGTCGTCAGAGGTCTGCGACAGGCCCTTGCCGCCGTTGTTGACCCCGATCAGATTCTTGTTGGGATTGGCAGTGGACCAGCTGGCCCCGACGGAGAGCGACGAGTCGAACTGGCCTTCGATTTCACCAATGTTGAAACTGACAGCGAAAGCAGGACTTGCGAGCGTGGAAGCAAGGCTGACGGCCAAGGGCAGCTTGGCCCGGCGCCAGAACGGGTTTGCAGATTTCATCGACGCTACTCCATGTACTTTATTGTTATGGCAGTGAGTCCTTTCAGAAACGGCCCGAGCGACCGGTGTGCAGGTTTGCCCTGCAGCGGCACGTCTTGCGCGTACCGCTCTCCCCATTCCTGAAGATCCCCTGGCCCCGACTATAGCCAGCAGGCTCAGGTGCTTGATCCCTCTAAAGTGTGATTTGCGCACCGTCTGCCAAATCGCCCCGGTGTTTCCCGGGTAGCGCATCGGCCGTGCTCAAGCATGGCCGATTTTTCTCGTTTGGCAAGGCCACAAGCTGTCTAGCATGCGGGTCGCAAACCGTCGCATGCGACCCGCAACGGGCTTACAAGGTAGACAGGAAGGCGCTGTTACTGGCCTGCCACTGGACAATGTCCTGGCGGATACGCTTCTTGTCGATCTTGCCGACACTGGTCTTGGGAATTTCAGTAACAACGGCGATCTGGCTTGGAATGGCCCATTTGTTGATGTGCCCTTCCTCGACAAAAGGCTTGAGATGCTCCTTGAGCGCCTTGGCATCGATCGACTTGTCATCACGCACCACCAGCAAGGCGAACGGACGCTCGCCCCATTGCGGGTCGGCCACCCCGACCACCGCCACTTCGCGCACGGCCGGATGACGGCTGATCAGGTCCTCGAGGTCGAGCGAGGAGATCCACTCGCCGCCGGTCTTGATCACGTCCTTGATGCGGTCGCGGATATCGATGTAACCCATGCCGTCGAGGGTGGCGACGTCACCAGTGTGCAGCCAGCCGCCGTGCCACAGTTCCTCGCTCTTTTCCGGCTCCTTGAAGTAACCCATGGTCAGCCACGGCGCACGCAGCACCAGTTCGCCCTGGGTCTCGCCATCGGCCGGGAGGAAGTTGCCCTCGCCATCGATGATCGCCGCCTCCACCAACGGCACCGGCACGCCGGCCTTGATGCGGTAGGTAACGCGCTCATCCTCGCTGCCGGCCTGCAGCTCGTCATTCAGGTGCGCGGCAGAAATCAGCGGGCAGGTTTCGGACATGCCGTAGGCGGCGGTCAGCTGGATGCCACGGGCCAACGCGGCCTTGTACAGCGAGCTGTTCAAGGCGCTGCCGCCGATGATGATCTTCCAGCCGCCGAAGTCCTGGCCCTGGGCATTCGGACAGTTGAGCAGCATCTGCAGGATGGTCGGTACACAGTGCGAGAAGGTGACCTTCTCTTCGCGCCACAGCTTGACCAGCATGTCCGGCTCGTAGCGGCCCGGGTAGACCTGCTTCATGCCAAGCATGGTGGCCGCGTAGGGGATGCCCCAGGCATGCACGTGGAACATCGGCGTGATGGGCATGTACACGTCGTTGCTGCCAAGCAGGCGCACGCTGTCGATGCTACCGGTCACCGCGGCTTCGGCCAGGGTATGCAGCACCAGTTGGCGGTGGGTGAAGTAGACGCCCTTGGGATTGCCCGTGGTACCGGTGGTGTAGAAGGTGGTAGCCACCGAGTTCTCGTCGAAATCCGGGAAGTCGTAGCGCGGGCTGGCGGCCGCGAGCAGTTGCTCGTATTCGCCGACCAGGTTCGGCAGGTCGGCGGTCTTGTCCGGGCCATCGGTGATCAGCAGGGTCTTGTTGACGGTGGTCAGTTGCCCGGCGATGGCCTGGTAGAGGCCGACGAAATCGCTGTTGACCAGTACGAAACGGTCTTCGGCGTGATTCATGGTGTAGAGGATCTGCTCGGGCGACAGGCGCACGTTGATGGTGTGCACCACCGCGCCGATCATCGGGATGGCGAACATGCATTCCAGGTAACGGTGGCTGTCCCAGTCCATTACCGCCACGGTGTCACCGGCCTTGACCCCGGCTTCGGTCAGCACGTTGGCGAGGCGGGCGATACGCTCGTTGAGCTGTGGATAAGTCAGGCGCAGCTGATCGCGATAGACGATCTCGCGGGTCTTTTCGTAGCGGCTGCCGGACATCAGCAGGCGCTTGATCAACAGAGGGAAGTTATAGGCGCCCTCGGCGGGCTTGATGATGCGGGTCTGCAACATGGTGATCCCTTTTCTGAAAAGCATGCCGAACAAGTCTGGATCTACTGTAGTAGCTCAATGTGACGGTCAAATCAGCCGAAGGAATGATTTGGCGGCACAAGGTATGAGTGGCATTGTGCGGGGAGATGGATCAACCCCTGCCCTGCCTCCGGAGCTTCCCGTGATGCCCAGCTTGCGCCGTGCCGTGTTTCTCGACCACCAATCCCTGGACCTTGGCGACCTCGACCTGTCGCCGTTGCAGGAGCAGTTCGACGAATTCGAGCTGTTTGCCGCCACCCGCCCGGAGCAGGTCGCCGAACGCCTGCAGGGCGCTGTCGCGGTGGTCAGCAACAAGGTCATGCTCGATGCCGCCGCACTGGCCGCCAACCCGCAGCTGAAGCTGATCCTGGTGGCCGCCACCGGCACCAACAATGTCGACCTGGCCGCAGCCCGCGCCCAGGGCATCACCGTCTGCAACTGCCAGGGCTATGGCACGCCGTCGGTGGCCCAGCACACCCTCGCCCTGCTGCTGGCCCTGGCCACGCGCCTGTGCGACTACAACCAGGCGGTGGCCGACGGCCAGTGGGCCAAGGCCAGCCAGTTCTGCCTGCTGGACTTCCCGATCGTCGAACTGGAAGGCAAGACCCTCGGTCTGCTCGGCCATGGCGAACTGGGTGGTGCTGTGGCACGGCTGGCCGAAGCCTTCGGCATGCGCGTGCTGAGCGGGCAGATCCCTGGCCGCCCGGCCCGTGACGATCGCCTGGCGCTGGACGAACTGCTGCCGCAGGTCGACGCGCTGACCCTCCACTGCCCGCTCAACGAACATACCCGGCACATGATCGGTGCCCACGAACTAGCGCTGCTGAAAAAAGGCGCGCTGGTGGTCAACACCGCCCGTGGCGGACTGATCGATGAACAGGCCCTGGCCGATGCCTTGCGCAACGGCCACCTGGGCGGCGCGGCCACCGATGTGCTGAGCGTCGAGCCACCGGTCAACGGCAACCCGCTGCTGGAAAAGGGTATCCCGCGGCTGCTGATTACCCCACATAGCGCCTGGGGTGCGGTCGAATCGCGCCAGCGCATCGTCGGTCAGCTCAGCGAAAACACCAAGGCCTTCTTCGAAGGCCAGCCACGCCGCGTGGTCAGCTGAGCGCCAGCTCAGTCCCACGCCCGGCTCTGCTACACTGCGCCACTTTTTTCAGGAGGCGTCGTCCATGGACCCGCGCAGTGAAGTGTTGCTCCGCCAGGCAGAGCTGTTCCAGGGCCCGTTGCTGCTCGCCGGCGCCCCCGCCGACGGCCTGCTCGGGCAACTGCCCCAGGCCCATGGCTGGACCTGGCATGCCGGTGACCAGGCCATGCTCGACAGCCGCTTCAGCGGGCGCAGCCACTACGGCGTCGATGTGCCGCCGGTCGATTTCGAGACGGCCGTGGTGTTCCTGCCGAAGTCCCGCGAGCTGGCGGCCTACCTGCTCAATGCCCTGGCGTCCGGCCTGGCGGGCCGCGAGCTGTATCTGGTGGGTGAAAAGCGTGGCGGCATCGAAGGCGCGGCCAAACAGCTGCAAGCTTTCGGCAAGCCGCGCAAACTGGACAGCGCGCGGCATTGCCAGCTGTGGCAGGTGACCGTGGACAACGCCCCTCAAGCCAGACCGCTGGAGAGCCTGGCCGAGCGCTTCACCCTCGAACTTGAAGATGGCCCACTGCAGGTGGTGAGCCTGCCGGGGGTATTCAGCCATGGCCGCCTCGACCGCGGCACTGCCCTGTTGCTCAAGCACCTGGACAACCTGCCGGTCGGCCAAGTGCTCGACTTCGGCTGCGGTGCTGGCGTGCTCGGTGCCACGGTCAAGCGTCGTTATCCACAGAGCCGGGTCACTCTGCTGGATGTCGACGCCTTCGCCGTGGCAGCCAGCCGCCTGACCCTTGCAGCCAACAGTCTGGAAGGCGAAGTCATCAGCGGCGATGGCATCGATGCTGCGCCCGCCGACCTGAGCCTGATCCTGAGCAACCCACCGTTCCACACCGGGGTGCACACCAATTACCAGGCATCGGAAAACCTGCTGAAAAAATCCGGCCAACATCTGCGAAAAGGCGGGGAAATGCGCCTTGTTGCCAATAGCTTTCTGCGCTACCAGCCACTGATCGAAGGTGCCTTGGGCAATTGCCAGACTTGCGCCGAGGCCGATGGCTTCCGCATCTATCGCGCCACACGCGGATAAAAACAGGGCTTGCCGAAACGGTTTCGGCTAGGCAGAATCCGCACCGTCCTAGGGGAGTAGTCTCCCGCGAGCACCCTGCTCGCCCGGTACGCGTCAACATACTTGGCCCACAGGCCATGGCGCGTGCGACCCAGCGACCTGCACAGACAGGTCCTCGGTTTGACAAGACCTATGACACGCACACCTTACCCGGGGCGGGAAGGTTGTACGTGTCATAGCCGTGTCGACCCGCCCCCGTAGGAATCCTGATGCTGGAATCTCTGTTGGTCCCCACCGCAATCGTTGCCTTGGCCGAAATCGGCGACAAGACGCAATTGCTCGCGCTCATCCTCGCCGCACGCTTCCGCAAGCCTTGGCCAATCATCGCCGGCATCATTGCCGCCACCTTGGCCAACCATGCCGCGGCCGGTGCCGTGGGTGCCTGGGTCGGCAGTTTCTTCACCGAGTCGGTGTTGCACTGGATTCTTGCCGCCAGCTTCACCGCTACTGCGCTGTGGACATTGGTACCGGACAAGATGGACGATGACGAGAACCCCGCCCGCCGCTTCGGCCCGTTCCTGACCACGCTGATCGCCTTCTTCCTGGCTGAAATCGGTGACAAGACCCAGGTTGCCACGGTGATGCTGGCTGCCCAGTATCCACACCTGATCCTGGTCATCGTCGGGACGACCCTAGGCATGCTGATTGCCAACGTGCCGGTGGTACTGGCAGGTAACTTCGCTGCGGAGAAACTGCCACTGACGCTGATTCGTCGCCTGGCAGCGACCGCGTTCTTCGTGCTGGCAATCGTGGCCGTGTACTCAGCGATGAAGACCAGTGGCTGGGTGGGCTGATCTGAAAAAGCTGGGGCCGCTTTGCGCGCCCATCGCCGGCAAGCGCGGCTCCCACAGGAACGCGATACCTGTGGGAGCCGCGCTTGCCGGCGATGGGCTGCAAAGCAGCCCCTATCGGCTTTACTGCTTCGCAGCTTCGTACAGCGGCATCACCTTCGGAATCGCCGCCTGCAACGAGGCGATCCGGCTGCTGGACGCCGGGTGAGTGCTCATGAACTCGGGCGGCGCACCTTCCGAAGCCTTGCTCATCTTGTTCCACAAGGTGATCGCGGCGTTCGGGTCATAACCGGCACGCGCCGACAGCTCCAGGCCAATCAGGTCGGCTTCGTTCTCGTTGGCGCGGCTGTTGGGCAGGGTCATGGAATAGTTCACCACCGCGTCGGCCAGCGCCATGCTGTCCTGGCCAAGGCCAAGCAATGCACCTGCGCCCTGGCGCGCCATCTGCACGCCGTAGGCCTTGGACATCGCTTCACGGCTGTGCTCACGCAAGGCGTGGGCGATTTCGTGGCCAACCACTGCGGCGATTTCCGCATCGGTGAGCTTGAGCTGGTCGATCAGCCCGGTGTACACGATGATCTTGCCACCCGGCCCGCAGTTGGCATTGAGCTCGTCGCTCTTGATGACGTTGACTTCCCAGTTCCATTGCGCCGCATCGGGGCGGAACTTGGGCGCCTGGGCGATCAGCCGGCTGGCGATGGCCTGCACGCGCTTGGCATCGGCACTGGACTTGTCCAGCACGCCCTTGCTCGACGCCTCGCCGAGGGTCTGCTGGTACGACTGGGCGTACATCTGGTTGACCTCGTCGGTCGAGAGCATGCTGAACATGTACTGCTGGCGCTCGACGCCGACAGCACCGCCACTGGTGGTATTCACCGCCTGGCAGCCGGCTAGCAGGATGCCAGCACTCAACAGACTGACGACAAAAGACTTACGCATCAAAACACTCCCTTTTTACATGCGCCGTATCCTAGGCTGAGTCGCCTGTAACCCGCCATAGCCGCAGGGAAGATTTTATCTAGGCGGGGGTCAGGCACTCTGGCGCGTCCAGTTTCGGGTCATTGACGAAGTTCGCCAGGGCCCGCTCGCGCAGCGTCGCCGGCGGGCTGGCGAGCAACTCGTGCAAGCGCGGCAAGGGTGTGTCCGGGTCCAGCCAGGCGGCCTGGCCGGCTTCGTCGAGAATCAGCGGCCGGCGCTGGTTCATCGCGGCCTGGGTCACCACTGCACAGCTCAACCACACCTGGTCCTGCACTGGGTAGGCCTCCCATATGGCGGCAAAATACAGCGAGGCGCCCTCCCCTGGTGTCAGCCAGTAAGGCCGTTTGCGCACCGTGCCGCGCCACTCATAGAAACCGTTGGCCGGCATCAGGCAACGGCGCAGGCGAAACGCTTCGCGGAACATCGGCTGCTCGGCCAAGGTCTCGGCCCGGGCATGGGCGGGGGTACGCGAAAGGTCGGTGAGCCAGGCGGGGGTCAACCCCCAGCGCGCCTTGGCCAGCTGCTGCTGGCCGTCGAGCTGGCGCCGGATCAGCACCGAAGCACCGGGCGAGATATTCCATTGGGCCGGCTGGCCGGCAGGGAAGCCCGGCAGACTGGCCAGCGCCTGGGGCCAGCGAAAGAGGGCGTAACGTCCACACATGGGCGATTTCAGAACCTAGCAGATCAAGGTACCGGGATGACTCTCCGGCTCGTCGCCGGCAAGCGGCTCGGCACCATTGTACGCATCGATCAGTTGCCGTGCGTATTCGGCCTGTTGGTCGGGCACCGCGAGCCCGAGTAGCCCCTGCAACGGCAACTCACCGGCAGCGCCGATCAGGTCGCGGCCGACCAAGTGCACTTCGATACCCTCGCTGACGAGCATGCCCAGCAGCATTTCGGCCTCCAGCAGGTTTTCCGGTTCGTAGATCCGCCGCATCAGTCGTTCTCACCGTAGACATCCAGCATCCATTCGTCGCCATGAACCTGCAGCACAAAGCGGATAGGCTTGCAGCACACCTGGCAGTCCTCGATGTACTCCTGATCGCCGCCGGACAGGTCCACTGTCGTTTCAACTTCTTCACCACAATAAGGGCAATCGTAGAACGCTTGTTCGAGCATCGCGGCCTCCGGGGTGACTTGTGCGTATAATTGCCGGTCTGTTTACAGGGCTTGCGTGTGCACGAGCCGTTTTTCGGGCCCCACCCCTTACCTTATTACCCTAGCCGTTTCCAACAAGAGAGCATGATGGGCGAATTCGATGCCATCCGACCGTACGACGATGCTGAGGTCCCTGCCGTTCTGGCACGCCTGCTCAGCGACCCGGCATTCCTCGATATCCTCACCCACTTCAAGTTCCCGCGCGCGGCCGGCGCCTTCGGCTGGCTGCTCAAGCCGCTGATCGCCCGGCGCCTGCGCAAGGAATTTGCCGGTGTCACCTGTGTGTCGACCCTGCAGGACAAAGTCGAGTACTACGTCGACCAGACCATCGAGCGCGCCACCGACGGCGTCACCTATTCCGGCGTCGAACAGCTCAAGTCGGGCACGGCCTATCTGTTCCTGGCCAACCACCGCGACATCGTCATGGACCCGGCCTTCGTCAACTACGCGGTGTACCACGCCGGCCTGCCGACTCCGCGCATCGCCATCGGCGACAATCTGCTGCAGAAGCCGTTCGTCAGCGACATGATGCGCCTGAACAAGAGCTTCATCGTGCACCGCTCGATCAGCGGCCGCCGCGAAAAGCTCGCGGCCTACCAGTTGCTCTCGGCCTACATCAACCACTCGATCCGCAATGACGGCACGTCGATCTGGATCGCCCAGGCCGAAGGCCGCGCCAAGGACGGTGATGACCGTACCGATTCGGCGATCCTCAAGATGTTCCACATGAGCCGCAAGGACGAGCCGTTCGGGGCGGTGATCCAGAGCCTGAACCTGATCCCGGTGTCGATCAGCTACGAGTACGACCCCTGCGACCAGGCCAAGGCCCGCGAGCTGTACATCCGCGCCACCACCGGCACCTACAAGAAGGCACCGGGCGAGGACGACAACAGCATCGCCAAGGGCATCACCGGCTATAAAGGCCGGGTGCACATCCACTTCGCCCCGCCGGTGACCGAGTACTACGAGGACACCAAGCAGTTGGCACAGGAAACCGACCGGCAGATCCTCGGCGGCTACCGCCTGTTCCCGGTGCATTACTTGGCCTATGCGTTGTGGAGCGAGAAGGATGAGGCACTGCAGGTGCCGAGCGCCGAGAAGGTGTTCCCGGCCGAAGAGCTGACCAAGGCCAGGGAAGAATGGCAGCGCCGCCTGGATGCCTGCCCCGAGGAGCAGCGACCGTACCTGGTGTTGCAGTATGCGACACCGGTGCGCAACCAGTATCAGGTCAAGCAGCAGGCACCTGTCGCCTGATCAATCTTCCTGGGGCCGCAATGCGGCCCCAGTCGTTTCAGATCCAGGTGCTCAACCAGGACAGCAGCAGCGCCATGGCCAGGCAGGAAAAACCGAGGATGTAGTAGTAGCGCGGCACGCGCTGGTCGAAGGCATCCACCAGCCCCTCTTCCACTGCCAGGCTCTCACGGCTGGTCGCCTCACGCCGCCGCGCGCTCTGCAGCAGCAACCCGCCAGGGCAGGTCAGCAACAGCGCCAGCAGATTGATCAGCTTGGTAGGGTGGGCGGAAAGAAAGCCCCAGAGCACTTGCAACGACATCACTCAACCTCGGTCATAGCCACAGCGAAGCCCGGCATTCTACCGGAGTCCGCCCTGCCCGCCCGGTCTTGGCGACAAAGTGTCACTAGATTTCATCTGTCACATGCTCGTCATCAGGGCAGGCCATTCTACCGGCCTTTTCCCCTACCGGAGCTTGTTGATGCTGCACGCCGAAAACCAGGACCGCCTCTATCTCGTGACCCAGAGCGATGAGCAGCAGGCGTTGATCGATGGTTTTGCCATCAATGTCCAGGACCGCCAGTGGCTGGTGTACTGCGCGCTGGGTGGGCATATGCACGAGGACCTGCCCGAGGTGGATGCAAGCACCGGCGTCAGCTTGCTGGATTTTCACATCGAAGCCGCCTAGGTCGTTACAGACAACAAAAAACCCGCTACCTGGTGCTCAGGCAGCGGGTTTTTCATTTGCAGCGTGAGGCTTACTCGCCCAGCACCTGACCAATGGTCGGGTCCTTGAACAGGCGGGTCAGTGCATCGCTCAACACATCGCCCACCAGCTGGGTGTTGGTGTCCTGGTTCGGCGCCATGCCGAAACGCTGGTCCAGCGAAGCACCGTAGCGGCCGCTGTAACGGCGGCTGGCATTCTGCACATCGGCACGGAAGGTGGCCCCGATAGTAGCTTCGGTCACGTACAGGTTGTCTTTCGGCGACTGGTACTTCAGTTCGGCCAGGGTCACGGTCAGCTGCGGTGCGTTGTAGGCGTTAGCCGTCGGGGTGAAGCCGAGCAGGCGCACGGCGGCTTCGGCCTGGGCCTGCAGCTTGGGCACGACATCATTGCCACTGACGCTGATGGTACTGGTTTCAGGGTACATGCCACCACGGGTGCCCAGGGACTGCGAAGCACGCCCGTCGACCACCTTGACCACCACCGGCTGGCCGTGGCCGACCGGGGCGAGCTGAGCCTTGAGCGTGGGTTGCGGGCTGAGTTGTTGCGGGCTGTGGGCACAACCGACCAGGCTGAGGCTGGCCACGGCAATCAAACCGAACAACAGACGTTGCAACATGCGCGTTTCTCCAGAAAATACGGCAAAGGCCCACAGTATACCCAGCCAGGCACAGACCAGTCATCGGTCCGGCCCGCTTGTCACAATCGTTTCATGGCCGCGCCGTTATCCTTGCGCCAAGCCCAAACGAACAGGACGTACCGCCATGGCCTCGCTCTGGACACTGCTCTGCCAACGCCCGCGCCACAATGCCTACGCCCGCCTCGACGGCGAGGGCAAATGCCTAGCCTTCAAGCAATGCAGCCAGGTCCCCAGCGGTAGCGGATGGGTGCAGATTAGCGAAATCCAGCTGGCCTGGTTGGGCCGTGAACTGCCCGCCGAAGCCCGGGTTTGCGCCCGCGCAAGCCGCCGTTGGCACCAGCGCATCCTAGCGGCCTGACAAACGCTGCAATAAAAACCACGAATTACGACCTTTCTGCCCGCGACATCGTTATAATCTCCCCCCGATTATAAGGACGTCTCCTGATCGGGCCCCGCACTCGCCGACTGACCCCGGCACCTTCACCCGCTTCGCCCACAGAGAGCCTTCCACTCAGGTCTTGCATCGGCTGTCGTGCCTGCTTTTCCGGCCCTTCGCACTGCATGAACCTGTGGGTTGCCATCGCGCAGTCCCCTTTTGAGGTTCACGTCTCCAAAAGAGCGTGAAAAAACGGTTTTCACTACTTCACAAGAGTGTGGCGAGCAAATGAACAGTCTGGCATGTGCAAAAGCAGCAGATGTGTCCCGAACAGCCCTGAACAGGCGGCTTATGCATTCATTTCGGATGAGTGCCTGAGGTCGTTCCATAGCGCACGCACGACACCTTGACCATAAGTCGAATTGCCGCACCCGTGGCAATCAGGGTTCAATATCGCAACCCAAAGACTGATTGGCGGTGTCCGCGGAAGTGGCAAGAACTGCGAAGAGTCGGACATGGCGATCCTGGCAACCCCAGTGGTCCTATGCTGTCAATTAGGTAGCTGTAGATTGTGGAGACGCGTTAAATGGCGCAGAACGAATCGGTTGATGTGGTACTGGTAGGCGCAGGCATCATGAGTGCCACCCTGGCCGTACTGCTCAAGGAGCTTGACCCGACCCTGAAGCTTGAGGTCGTCGAGGCAATGGACTCCGGAGCCGCGGAAAGCTCCAACCCCTGGAACAACGCAGGTACCGGCCATGCCGGCCTGTGCGAGCTCAACTACACGCCCCAGGCCGCCGATGGCAGCATCGACATCAAGAAGGCCGTGCACATCAACACCCAGTTCGAGGTCTCGCGCCAGTTCTGGGCATACCTGAGCAAGAAGAGCACCTTCGGCTCGGCACGTGCATTCATCAACCCGGTCCCGCACCTGAGCTACGTCGAAGGTGACAAGGGTGTGTCCTTCCTCAAGAAGCGTTTCGAAATGCTCAAGCAGCATCACGCCTTCGCCGAGATGGAATACACCGAAGACAAGGCCGTGATGAACCAGTGGATGCCGCTGATGATGCCAGGCCGCCCGGCCGACCAGCACATCGCCGCAACCCGCGTGGCCAAAGGCACCGACGTCAACTTCGGGGCACTGACCAACAAGCTGCTCAAGGTGCTGGGCGACAGCGCGGACGCGCAGGTCAAGTACAGCAAGAAAGTCGTCGGCCTGCGCCGTAATGGCAGCGGCTGGACCGTGAGTATCAAGGACGTCAACAGCGGCGGCGCCCGCGAAGTCGACGCCCGCTTCGTGTTCCTGGGTGCTGGTGGCGCGGCGCTGCCGCTGCTGCAACTGTCCGGCATTCCGGAAAGCAAAGGCTTCGGCGGCTTCCCGGTGAGCGGCCAGTGGCTGCGTTGCGACAACCCGGAAATCGTCAAGCAGCACCAGGCCAAGGTGTACAGCCAGGCTGCAGTCGGTGCACCGCCGATGTCGGTGCCACACCTGGACACCCGCGTGGTGGACGGCAAGACTTCGCTGCTGTTCGGCCCTTACGCCGGGTTCACCACCAAGTTCCTCAAGCACGGCTCGCTGATGGACCTGCCGCTGTCGGTGCGCATGGGCAACATCGGCCCGATGCTGGCTGTAGCCCGCGATAACATGGACCTGACCAAGTACCTGGTCAGCGAAGTGATGCAATCGATGGAACAGCGCCTGGAGTCCCTGCGCCGCTTCTACCCACAGGCCAAAGCTGAAGACTGGCGCCTGGAAGTGGCTGGCCAACGCGTGCAGATCATCAAGAAGGACCCGAAGAAAGGCGGCATCCTGCAGTTCGGTACCGAGCTGGTCTCGGCACAGGACGGCAGCCTGGCAGCACTGCTCGGCGCCTCACCAGGCGCGTCTGTAACCGTGTCGATCATGCTCGAACTGATCGAGCGCTGCTTCCCCGAGCAGGCCAAAGGTGCCTGGGCTGCCAAGCTCAAGGAAATCTTCCCGGCCCGCGAAAAGGCCCTGGCCACCGATGCAGCGCTGTACCGCAAGATCAGTGCCGACAACGATGTGGCGCTGGAACTGGTGGAAGACAGCCCGGCCAAGCACTACGCCTGAGCCGGCCTGAAACGAAAAAACGCCCCGCGGGGCGTTTTTTTGTGCCTGGGCTTTATCAGCCGCGGGCCTTGGCGATGATCTCGACGTACTCCGGAGCGTTGCGCTGGTCGGCGATCACTTCAACGAAGGTCTTGCCGTGCTCGTCCTTGCCATCCAGGTCCAGGCCAGCCTCGACGAAGAAGCCCACGAAGCGCTCGAAGTCATCGACGCGCAGGCCACGGTAGCCTTTGATCAGTTTGTGATGCGAAGGCGAGGTCACGCCATCGGCCGGCTCAAACTGGAGGAACGACTTGATGTAGTCGTCACTGATTTCGTCACCAATCACCTGCTTCTTGTCTTTGCGCATTGCCGGCTCCAACTGACCATCATGGAATTTCGAAGGCCGGCAGTTTACCCCCCACAGGTAGCACGCCTCAACGCGAACGTACGGTGCCGGTGTGCAGGTCGGCCCAGATGTGGCCATTGGCGTAGGTCAGGAACTGCACATAGACCGTCTCGTTGCGCAGCAGGTCCATGATCACCCGGTAGTCACTGACGGGGTAATTGAGGCTCAGGGTGCGGGTTTTGTCGTCGTACACCGGTTTCTTGAGGCTTTTGCCGGCCTCACCGTCGAAATTCACCAGCACCTGACTGACCGTCGCGCCCTTGCTCAGCGGCTTGCCCTTCAGGCGCATCTGCAGCGAAGCGGTGATCGGGATAGGCTGCTGGTCGGACTGGCGCTGGGCCCCCACCACCACCGAGTAATCGGTTACTTGCAGCAACTGCTGGCCGGTCGGCGCTTCCTGGCGCAGGGACTGGTCATCGGGCGGGAGGAACTGGCTGTGCAGCGGTGCGGCGGCGAGAGGCAGGCTCACCGCCAGCAGCAGGGGAAGAATCGCACGCATGTGAGGCTCCTTGGCATGAAGGAGCACTCTAGCATGCAGGCAACGGCAGGCCTCAATCGAACTGTGCGAGCATCCAGGCTTGGTACTCAGCCACGCCGGGTTCGCCTTCACGTGGCGCCCAGGCCGCATGCTCACCCTCGACCAGCTGGCGGTAAGGCCCGGCCTTGCACTCGAACATGATGGTATTGGCTTCGAGCGCCACCAGGCCATGGTAGACGCCAGGCGGCAAGTCCACGCCCATGCACTCGCCACCGGCTTCGAGAACACGCGTGCTGGTCAGCGTGCCCTGCTCATCGAACAGCAGCAGGCCGAGGCGGCCCTTGAGCACCAGCAAGGTTTCGGCCTTGTCATCGCTCAGGTGCCGGTGCGGTGCGATATAGGTTGAGGGCTGCATGCCGATCGCCAGGCGATGACAAGGGTCTGCCATGTCATGGAAGTTGTGATGGTGCCGCAAACGCGGCGCATCGGCGGCTTTTTTTGCCAGCCCGGTAAACAGCGTTTGATCGATGAATTCAGGCTGGATCATGGTTACAGTCCCTTGACTGCGAAAATGCCGTTTGCGTTACGCCAGTAGCCTTTATAGTCCATTCCGTAACCAAAGATATAGCGATCAATGCACGGCAGGCCGGCATAGCTCGCCTTCAGGCCTGGGCTGGCCTTGCGGTCGTGGTCCTTGTCGATCAACACGGCGGTGTGCACGGCGCGTGCGCCGGCATGCTTGCAGAACTCGATGATGGCGCTGAGGGTGTGGCCTTCGTCGAGGATGTCATCGACGATCAGTACGTCGCGGTCGATGAACGACACTTCCGGCTTCGCCTTCCAGAACAACTCGCCACCACTGGTCTGGTTGCGGTAACGGGTGGCATGAATGTACGAGACCTCCAGCGGGAACTGCAGGTGGGTCAGCAGTTTGCCGGCAAAGATCAGGCCGCCGTTCATCACACAGAACACCACTGGGTTGGTGTCGTGCAGGTCCTTGCAGATCTGCTCGCCGACCTTGGCGATGGCCGCTTCGACTTCGGCTTCGTTGTACAGGCAGTCTGCCTCGCGCATGACTTGACGGATGTGCTCGAGATCGGCGGACATGGCGCTCTCCGGGGGGTGCATTTTGGAAAAGCGGGCAAAGGTACGCATCCGCTCGTCACAGATCAAGCATTTATGGACTAACGTGCAAAAGGACTGCACGACAGCAAAGGCTGAATAGATTAATCTAGCGCGGTTTTTTTGCCCGCCTTTCGGAGCCCCCTATGCCCACTCGTGAGATCCGCCATCCGCTGATCCGCCACAAGCTCGGCCTGATGCGCCGTGCCGACATCAGCACCAAGAATTTTCGCGAACTCGCCCAGGAAGTCGGCGCGCTACTGACCTACGAAGCCACCCAGGACCTGCCCCTCGAAACCTACGAGATCGACGGCTGGTGCGGCAAGGTGCAAGTTGAAAAAATCGCCGGCAAGAAGATCACCGTGGTACCGATCCTGCGCGCCGGTATCGGCATGCTCGACGGCGTGCTCAGCCTGATCCCGGGCGCCAAGGTCAGCGCCGTAGGGGTTGCCCGCAACGAGGAAACCCTCGAAGCGCACACCTACCTGGAAAAGCTCGCACCGGACATCAACCAGCGCCTGGCCCTGATCATCGACCCGATGCTCGCCACCGGCGGCTCGATGGTCGCGACCATCGACCTGCTGAAGAAGGCCGGTTGCAAGGAGATCCGTGCCATGGTGCTGGTCGCCGCACCAGAAGGCATCGAGGTGGTGGAAAAAGCCCACCCGGACGTCCAGATCTACACCGCTTCGATCGACCAGCGCCTGAACGAGCATGGTTACATCGTCCCAGGCCTGGGCGATGCCGGTGACAAGATCTTCGGCACCAAGCAGAAGGACGCCTGACCATGCAGGACGGCTTCAACGACCCGCTCTGGCGCCAGGTCGTTTCGGGCGCGCAGATGCTCTTCGTGGCATTCGGCGCGCTGGTGCTGATGCCGCTGATCACCGGCCTCGACCCGAACGTGGCGTTGTTCACCGCCGGTATAGGCACCCTGCTGTTTCAGCTGGTCACCGGCCGTCAGGTTCCGGTATTTCTGGCTTCGAGCTTTGCCTTCATCACCCCGATCATCCTCGCCAAGGGCCAGTTCGGCCTGGCCGAGACCATGGGCGGCGTGATGGCCGCAGGCTTCGTGTACACCTTCATGGGCCTGATGGTGAAGATCAAAGGCACCGGCTTCATCGACCGCATGCTGCCGCCCGTGGTGATCGGCCCGGTGATCATTTCCATCGGCCTGGCCATGGCCCCGATCGCCGCCAACATGGCGATGGGCAAGGCCGGTGATGGTACTGCGCTGATGCCATACAAGACTGCGATGCTGATCTCCATGCCGGCCTTGCTGACGACATTGATCGTCGCCGTGTTCGGCAAAGGTATTTTCCGCCTGGTACCGATCATCTCGGGCGTACTGGTAGGCTTTGCCCTGTCGTTCGCCTTTGGCGTGGTCGACACCGCCAAGATCGCCGCCGCGCCGTGGCTGGAAATCCCCAACTTCACCGCGCCAGCCTTCAACTGGCAGGCCATCCTGTTCATCGTCCCGGTCGCCCTGGCGCCAGCGATCGAGCACATTGGCGGGGTGATCGCAGTCGGCAGCGTGACTGGCCGCGACTACCTGAAGAAGCCCGGCCTGCACCGCACCCTGCTGGGTGATGGCCTGGCCACCACCGCAGCCGGCCTGTTCGGCGGCCCGCCCAACACCACCTACGCCGAAGTGACCGGCGCGGTGATGCTGACCAAGAACTACAACCCGAAGATCATGACCTGGGCGGCAGTCTTTGCCATCACCCTGGCCTTCATCGGCAAGTTCGGCGCGCTGCTGCAGAGCATCCCGGTACCGGTGATGGGCGGCATCCTGTGCCTGCTATTCGGTTCGATCGCGGCGGTGGGCATGAACACCATGATCCGCCACAAGATCGACCTGGCCGAAGCGCGCAACCTGGTGATCGTTTCGGTGACACTGGTGTTCGGTATCGGCGGCGTGCTGATCGGTAGCGGCGACGGCCCGGACGACTGGGGCCTGAAGGGTATTGCCCTGTGCGCCATCGTGGCGATTGCCCTGAACCTGATCCTGCCGGGCAATGACGGCTGGAAGCACAAGAAGCTGGATGATCAACTGCCTTGAGATCCTCGGGGCTGCTTTGCAGCCCTTTCGCGACACAAGGCCGCTCCTACAGAAAGATCGCGGTCTCTTGTAGGAGCGGCCTTGTGTCGCGAAGGGGCCGCAAAGCGGCCCCCTCACTTCAAACCTTTTCGCACATCTGCGCCAGCACCTTCACCCACTCCGGATGATCATTCAGGCACGGCACCAGCACCAACTCCTTGCCGCCCGCCTCGATAAACTGCTCGCTTCCGCGCATGCCGATCTCTTCCAGCGTCTCGATGCAATCGGCAACGAACGCCGGGCACATCACCAGCAGCTTCTTCACCCCGGCCTTGGCCAGCTCATCCAGACGCGTCTCGGTGTAGGGCTCGATCCACTTGGCCCGGCCCAGGCGCGACTGGAACGACACCGACCACTTGCCGTCCGGAATGCCCATCTTCGTCGCGAAAGCCTTGGCCGTTGCCAGGCATTGCCCGCGGTAGCACACCGCGCGCATCTCGGCGCTGGCATCCTTGCAGCAGTCTGCCGCCTGGAAGTCATGCTTGCCGGTCGGGTCGAGCTTCTTCAGGTGGCGCTCAGGCAGGCCATGGAAGCTCAGCAGCAGGTGGTCGTAATCCTGTTGCAGATACGGTTTGGCGCTGGCGACCAGGGCATCGATATACGCCGCATCATCGTAGAACGGTTGCAGCACCCGCAGCTCCAGCGGCAAGTGCCGCTCGGCGACAGTCTGTTGTGCCTGCGCCACCACCGTGGTCACCGTGCTATCGGCGAACTGTGGATAAAGCGGCGCCAGGGTCACCTTGCGCACACCTTGTGCAGCCAGGCGCGCCAGCACCTCGGGCAACGCCGGCTCACCGTAGCGCATGGCAACTTCCACCGGGCCGTGTGGCCAATGCTCAACCATCGCCGCCTGCAGGCGCCGGGTCAGCACGACCAGCGGCGAGCCTTCATCCCACCAGATCGAGGCGTAGGCGTGCGCCGACTGCTCCGGCCGCTTGACCAGGATCAGCGACACCAGCAGACGCCGTACCGGCCATGGCAGGTCGATCACATAAGGGTCCATGAGGAACTGGTTGAGGTAGCGGCGCACATCGGCCACCGAGGTGGAGGCCGGGGAACCCAGGTTGACCAGCAACAGAGCGTGATCGGTCATGCAGCGTCCTATGTCAGAGGCGGCTGGACAGGTTGCCCAGGGCCGATTGCAGATCGTTGAAGCGGAAGGTGAAGCCCGCCGCCAGCAAGCGCACAGGTCGCGCTCGCTGGCCGCCGAGCAGCAAGGTCGACAACTCGCCGAGACCGGCCTTGAGCAGCAGGCCGGGCATGGGCACGAACGCTGGCCGGTGCAGGGCACGCCCCAGCTGCCTGGCGAAGTCGCGGTTGCGTACCGGCTCTGGCGCGCAGGCATTATAAGGACCGCTGGCATCCTTGTGCTGCAAGAGAAAATCAATCAGGGCGATCTGGTCGTCGATATGCACCCACGGCATCCACTGCCGGCCATCACCCAACGGCCCGCCCAACCCCAACTTGAACGGCAGGCGCAGGCGCGACAAGAAGCCGCCGTCACTGGCCAGTACCAACCCGGTGCGCACCAGCACCACGCGAATGCCAAGGTGCTGTGCCCGCTGGGCGGTTTCTTCCCAGGCAATGCACAGCTGGCTGGCGAAATCTTCGCGAACCGGCGGCGAGGCTTCGGTCAGTTCGCGCTCGCCGCCATCGCCGTACCAGCCCACGGCGGAACCGGAAATCAGCACCTCGGGGCGCTGTTCACGGCTGCCCAGCCAGGCCAGCAGTTGCTCGGTGAGCGTGATGCGGCTGGCCCACAACAGGTTGCGGCGCGCTGCCGACCAGGGCCGATCGGCGATCGGCGCACCGGCCAGATTGACCACTGCGTCCACTTGCTCATCGGCGCCCAGGTCTTCCAGCCGGCCAATGCCCCGCACCCCGCTGCCGCACAATCGCGGCACTTGCTCAGGGCGCCGGCTCCAGACGGTCAGACTATGGCCCTTGCCAAGCCAGTAATGGCAAAGGTGCTGGCCGATCAACCCTGTACCACCTGTCAGCAATATATGCATGGCTGTGTCCTCGCAGCGTGCGGCCATGGTCTATTTTTAAGAACAAGGCACTTTTCCAGACCCATCGCTATCGGATAACCATAGGCCAACCTACCTATGATGCGGAATAACCTTATACAAAGATTGTGCATTGTACAGGTTTGCCTGACAGCGTAGTCTGCCTACAGCAAGGTTCGAAGAGGCCATCATGACAGTACCTATTGCCATCATCGGTGCCGGTATCGCCGGCTTGTCTGCCGCCCAGGCGCTGCAAAAGGCCGGGCAATCGGTCCATTTGTTCGACAAAGGCCACGGCAGTGGCGGGCGCATGGCAAGCAAGCGCAGCGAAGCCGGCGCCCTGGACCTTGGCGCGCAGTACTTCACTGCCCGCGACCGGCGCTTCGTCGAACAGGTGCAGCAGTGGGTCGCTGCCGGCTGGGCCGAACAGTGGAAGCCGCAGCTGTACAACTACCTTGATGGCGAACTCACCCCCTCCCCCGACGAACAGACCCGCTGGGTCGGCGTGCCACGCATGAGCGCCATCACCCGCGGGCTGCTCAAGGACGTCACGGTGAACTTCGGCTGCCGTATCGCCGAGGTGTTCCGCGGCAAGCAATTCTGGCACCTGCAGGACACCGAAGGTTGCAGCCATGGCCCATTCAGCCGCGTGGTGATCGCCGTGCCCGCGCCCCAGGCCACCCAGTTGCTGGCCGCCACGCCCAAGCTCGCCGCTGTGGCAGCCGGTGTGCAGATGGAGCCGACCTGGGCCGTCGCCCTGGCCTTCCAGACACCGCTGGACACGCCGATGCAAGGCTGCTTCGTACAGGACAACGCGCTCGGCTGGCTGGCCCGCAACCGCAGTAAACCTGGCCGTGAAGAGCACCTCGATACCTGGGTGCTGCACGCCACGTCCGACTGGAGCAAGCAACACATCGACCTGGCCAAGGAAGAGGTGA
Organism: Pseudomonas sp. SMN11; assembly: GCF_052041945.1. NCBI lineage: Bacteria > Pseudomonadati > Pseudomonadota > Gammaproteobacteria > Pseudomonadales > Pseudomonadaceae > Pseudomonas > Pseudomonas sp. SMN11. The sequence goes on from NZ_JBKGGW010000032.1 coordinate 55,867, forward strand.
TCGAGCAATTGTGGGGGGAATTCGCCGAGCTGGTCGGCTGCGTGGTACCGGCGCCGAGCTTCGCCCTGGCGCACCGCTGGCTGTATGCGCGGCCGACCAGCAATCATGAATGGGGCGCACTGGCCGATGCCGACCAAGGCCTGTATGCCTGTGGCGACTGGTGCCTGTCAGGCCGCGTCGAAGGCGCCTGGCTCAGTGGCCAGGAAGCCGCGCGACGGCTGCTGGAACATCTCGAATAACAGCATTCGGCAAAGCTATACAAAAATACTAGTTTGCATAAGTTTCTGGCTGTGCTGGAATGAACTTGTACGCGCTTGCTTTCATGTACAAGTTTCCCGGAGACAGCCATGCACGAACCTGCCCCCGCTTCTAAGCCCCGTATCGCCATCAGCGCCTGCCTGACGGGCCATAGTGTGCGCTACAACGGTGGGCACAAGGCTTCCGATCTTTGCCGTGAAAAACTGCATGCGCATTTCGATTGGCTACCGGTGTGCCCTGAAGTCGCCATCGGCCTGGGCGTACCACGCGACCCGATACGCCTTGTCGGTGACCCCGCGCAGCCAACCGTGGTCGGCACGCGCAACTCAGGTATGGATCTGACCGGCCCGCTACGCAGCTATGGCGAGCAGATGGCCGGTGAGCTTGATGACATCTGTGGCTACATCTTCATGCAGAAGTCCCCTTCCTGCGGCCTGGAACGGGTCAAGGTCTATCAGGACAACGGTCACGCTGCCCCGCAAGGTGGCACAGGCGCCTACGCCGCCGCCTTCTGCGCCCGCCGTCCCGACTTGCCGGTCGAAGAGGAAGGTCGCCTGCACGACCCGGTGCTGCGCGAGAACTTCATCAGCCGCGTCTATGCCTATGCCGACTGGCAGCAATTGCGGGCGCAAGGGTTGAGCCGTGGCGCGCTGGTACGCTTCCATTCACGCTACAAGTACCTGCTGATGGCGAACAACCCCCAGGCCTATCGCCAGCTCGGCCGCCTGCTGGGCAGCATGAGCCGGGAGGACGACCCCGAGCAGATCGGGCCTCGCTATTTCGGCCAGCTGATGCAGGCACTGCGTCGTTGCGCCAGCCGGGGTACCCACTGCAACGTCTTGCAGCACCTGAGCGGCTACTTCAAGGACTCGCTGACGCAGCAGGACAAGGCCGAGCTGCAGCACATCATCGGCCAGTACCAGCAAGGCGAGGTACCGCTGGTGGTGCCACTGACCCTGCTCAAGCATCACCTGCGCAAACATCCTGATCCCTACCTGCAGCAACAGGCCTACCTGCAGCCGCACCCCGACAGCCTGGGCCTGCGCAATGCTGTCTGAAACACTGGTGCCAATTGGCGAACTGGCCCGGCGCACCGGCGTCAACCCAGTCACCTTGCGCGCCTGGGAGCGCCGCTATGGCCTGCTCAAACCGCAACGTACCGCCAAGGGGCACCGTTTGTATGGGCCAGACCAGTTCGAGCGGGTGCAGGCGATTCTCGCCTGGCTTGAACGCGGTGCTTCGGTCGGCCAGGTGCGCGAACTGCTCGAGCAGCCGGTAGAGCGGGCACCAATTGGCGACTGGCAACCGCGTCAGCAGCAGTTGATCGAAGCCATCGCCCATCTTTCCCAACGTAGCCTCGATCAGCAACTGAACCAGGTCATGGCCTTGTACCCCGCCGTGACGCTGTGTGAACAGCTGCTGCTGCCGCTGCTGGAATCCCTCGCCGTTCGCTGGCGCAGCCACTTCAACGCGCGCCTTGAACAGGTGTTTTTCCACACCTGGCTGCGCAGCAAGCTAGGGGCACGGGTGTACCACGACAATCAATCGTTGCAAGGGCCCGCCGTGCTGCTCTGCGCAGACAGCGAGCGCCCTTTCGACCCCAGCCTGTGGCTATGCGCCTGGCTACTGAGCAGCAATGGCATCCCCGTAGAGGTCTTTGAGCAACCGGTGGGAGGCGCACAGCTGCAACGCGCCGTGACCACCCTGCAGCCACGGGCAGTACTGATGCACCTTGGCCCACGTATCGATGCCAGCGCCTTGCTGCGCACCTTGCAGGGTATCGCCGGGGCCAAGTTGTTGGGTGGCCCCACCCTCGCCCTGCACCACGCTCAGCTGCACGCTTTCGATCTGCCCGACCTTTTCCTGTTCGATACCCCGCAGGCGGCATTGCGTTTGCTGCGAGGCAATGTCCGCCGGCCTGTAGAGACGAGTGCCCCATGCAACTGATCTGGCTGCGCAGCGACCTGCGCATCAATGACAACTCCGCCCTCAGCGTCGCCTGCGAACGCGGCCCGACCGTGGCCTTGTGGCTGGCCAGCCCCGGCCAATGGCAGGCCCACGACGACGCGGCCTGCAAGGTCGACTTCTGGCTGCGCAACCTGCGTCAGCTGCGCCAGTCGCTGGACCAGCTGAATATCCCGCTACTGGTGCGCAAGATCGACACCTGGGACCAGGCACCGGCCACCCTGCTCGAAGTCTGCCGCCAGCATGCTATCGAGGCGGTGCACTGGAACGATGAATACGGCATCAACGAAGAACGTCGCGATGCAGCCACGCGCAAGCTGCTGGAGGATTCCGGCGTCCGCGCCCACAGCTACCTCGACCAGCTGTTCTTCCGCCCGGGCACCATCCTGACCCGCAGCGGCGACTACTTTCAGGTCTTTTCCCAGTTCAAGAAAGTCTGCCTCGAACACCTGCACCGCAGCCTCCCGCCACTGGCCCAACCGGTGAAACGCCAGCAACCGCTGGATATCGCCAGCGACCCGATCCCGCAGCATATCGAGGGCTTCGACAAACCTGCCCGCACACTGAGCGAACACTGGCCCGCCGGTGAAGACGAAGCGCAGGCGCGACTGGCCCGCTTTCTCGATGAAACGGTCGAGGACTATGGGTACCTGCGCGACCTCCCGGCCAAGCCAGGCACCAGCCAGCTTTCAGCCTACCTGGCTGCAGGGGTGATTTCGCCTCGCCAATGCCTGCATGCCGCCCTCGCCAGCAACCGTGGCGAATTCGACAGTGGCAGCAGCGGCGTCCAGACTTGGATCAACGAGCTGCTCTGGCGCGAGTTCTACAAACATATCCTGACCGGTTATCCACAGGTCTCCCGGCATCGTGCCTTCCGCGCCCAGACCGAAGCCCTGCCCTGGCGCGATGCGCCGGACGACTTCAAGGCCTGGCAGGAGGGGTGTACCGGCTTCCCGATCATCGACGCAGCCATGCGCCAACTGCTGCACACCGGCTGGATGCATAACCGCCTGCGCATGATCGTCGCCATGTTCCTCAGCAAGAACCTGCTGATCGACTGGCGCCTGGGCGAACGCCATTTCATGCGCCATCTGATAGACGGCGATCTGGCCGCCAACAATGGTGGCTGGCAGTGGAGTGCCTCCACCGGCACCGACGCAGTGCCCTATTTCCGTATCTTCAACCCGGTTTCGCAGTCGCAGCGGTTCGACCCCGAAGGTCGCTTCATCCGCTACTGGCTACCGGAATTGCGGGGCCTGGATGAAAAATCCATCCACCAGCCCGTGAAGTCTGCGGATCTTTTTGCTAATAATTCCTATCACAGTCCGATTGTCGATCTCGGAAGCAGTCGCCAGCGTGCACTGGAAGCCTTCAAGGGCCTACCACGCCGGCAGGATCAGAGGGCAGTATCTTGAACAACTCGCGTAGTTTCTGGGTTACGGGGGCCAGCAACGGACTGGGTCTGGCCTTGGTGGAGCGGTTGCTCGAACAAGGGCACCGGGTTGCCGCAAGTAGCAAGGAAAGCGAGGAACTGGAGGCACTGGCGGTGCGCCATGGCAATCGGCTGTTGAGCCTGCCTTGGCAACTGCATGAAGAAGGCAAGGCGGTCAGCGCGGCAGAGCAGATATGCCATGCCTGGTGTTCACTGGACGTATTGATCATCAACGGCGGGACCAGTGACTACCTGGCCGATGACGTAGCCGACAGCGACGTGTTCGAGGCCATCGTCAATGACAACCAACTGGCTGGCGAGCATTGCCTGGCCAGTGCGCAACCGTTGCTGGCACAGGGGTATCAGCCGCAGGTCATGGCGATTTTCAACCGCTATTCGGCCTTGCAGCTCTACTCTCCGACGCAAGTGTCGGCGGGCTGGAACAATGTGCCGCAGTGGGCGCGTGAACAGCGCCAGGCGTTGAAGGACCTGGGGATCGGCCTGACTGTGGTGGCACCGCAGTCGCTGAAGACGCCGGTGACTTCCGTGCAGGCTGTGCCGGATGCCTGGACGCCGCAGAGTGCGGCGGATGAGTTGATCGCTCGCTTGGCGTTGCGTGAACCGGAACTGGTGCTGGAAGTGCTGGACCTCAGTAGCCTGTGGCCGCTAGCTCGTTGAGTATTCAGGTTCGGCTTCTTCGCGGGTAAAACCGCGAAGAAGCCAGAACGGAAATACTCAGAGGGCCATGCGGTAATGCAGGCTGTAGCTCTCGACACCGTCGTTAGGGTTCTTGAGCCCGGCATTGGAATAGTGAATCGCCCTCACCCCGACCTCATGCCCACCGGCAAAACGCAGGCCAAAACCAATCCGGTCTTCGAACTGGAAGGATGAGCCCAGTTCGTTACTCTCCAGTTCCGTGCTGGAGAAAGCGGCGACGCCGATGCCGGCTTCGATGTAGGGCTTGACCGACTCCCCGGCAAACTCGTAGACAAACACCGGGGCAAACGACAAGCTGTGGTTGCTCGCCGTCTCATCGCCATCCCAATAGGTGTAGGCCCCATCCCAGTAGCCGGTGAGCCGGCCAACACGAGTTTGCCACCAGCTCGCGTCCCAGTTCGACTGCAGCCCCAGGCGATAGACCATGGTGGAGTCTCCCGTCTGTCCCACCGAAAACGAAACATCGGCAGCCTGCGCTGCCATCATCTGCCCCAAGGTAAACGCGGCAGCCGCCGCCAAGCCGAGCAGTTTCTTCATAAGAAACATCCTTCCTTTCGATGCTGTTATTAGTATCCGCCTGCCATCAGGCAATGCGGTAGAAATCGGCAGTGGTACGATAGTTCAGCTGCTTTTGACGTTTTTTTCACAACGCAAAGCTTTGCACACTGTCGGACTTATGCCACAGCACAGGCAGGATTTGTTTCAACAACTGCGGCTCGGCGCTGCTCCAGAATGCCGCGTCGCGGGCAGGCCCGTCGGCCAGCAGGTCCCGCGCGGCCAGCAGGCGTTGCAGCTGGCGCGCCACGGCGGCACCGGTATCAATGATGGCCACATCGGCAGGCACCATCTGCGCCAGCAGCGGACGCAGGAACGGATAATGGGTGCAGCCGAGAATCAACGTATCGCAGCCAGCGGCCAGCAGCGGCTGCACATAACCCTGCAGCAACTGGCGCAACTGCGAGCTGGCGAGGTCACCGGTTTCGATCCGCTCGACCAGCCCCGGGCAGGGCTGGGTGACCACTTGCACGTCGTTGGCGAAGCGGTCGAGTAAGGCAGCAAACTTGGCGCTCTGTAAGGTACCGGTGGTGGCCAGCACGCCGACCACGCCCGAACGGGTGGCGGCAGCGGCAGGCTTGACCGCCGGCTCCATGCCGACCAAGGGCCAGTCGGGGTACAACTCGCGCAGGTCGGCAACCGCAGCCACGGTCGCAGTATTGCAGGCCAGGACCATCGCCTTGGCACCTTGCGCCTGGAAGAACTCGGCGATGCGCCGGCAACGCTGGCGGATGTAGTCCGGGGACTTCTCGCCATAGGGCACATGACCACAGTCGGCCACGTAAAGGAGTGACTCGTCTGGCAGCAGGCGCTGGATCTCGGCGAGCACCGACAAGCCGCCGACCCCCGAGTCCATCACGCCGACCGGCGCCGAGCGCTCAGCCATCGCGCTTGCCGCACACGGCACAGGCCGGGTCACGCTTGACCCGCAGCTCACGCAGCCGCGTGCCAAGGGCATCGATCAACAGCAGGCGGCCTATCAGCGGCTCGCCGAAGCCGGCCAGCAGCTTCATCGCCTCCAGCGCCTGCAGGCTACCCACCAGCCCCACCAGCGGGCCGATCACGCCGGCTTCGCTGCAGGTCAGCTCGCCTTCGCTGCCGTGGCCGTACAGGCAGTGGTAGCAAGGGCTGTAGTCACGGCGCGGATCGAACACCGACAACTGGCCTTCCAGGCGGATCGCCGCGCCACTCACCAGCGGTTTGCCAGCGGCGAAGCAGGCCGCATTGACCGCCTCGCGGGTACCGAAGTTGTCGGAGCAGTCCAGCACCAGGTCGACCGCTGCCACCGCTGCGGCCAGGGAGTCTTCATCCAGTGCCTGGCGGTGGGCAACCAGCGCAATCTCGGGGTTGATCGCCTGCAGCCGCTGCAATGCCGAATCCACCTTGCTCTTGCCGACGCTGTCGCTGTCATGGATGACCTGGCGTTGCAGGTTGGTCAGGTCGACGGTGTCGAAGTCGGCCAGGTGCAGTTCACCAACGCCTGCAGCCGCCAGGTACAGCGCCACCGGCGAGCCGAGGCCACCAAGACCGACGATCAATGCCTTGCTGTGCTTGAGCCGCAGCTGGCCGTCGATGTCCACCTGGGCCAGCAGGATCTGCCGGCTGTAACGCAACAGTTCCTGATCGCTCAGCATGGCAGGCGCCCCAGTGAAATACGCTCATGGCCACCCAGGTCCTTGCGGCTGGCCACCTCGGTGAAGCCTTGCGCGCTCAGCAAGGCACGCACGTCCGCCGCCTGGTCGTAACCGTGCTCGAGCAGCAGCCAGCCACCTGGCAGCAGATGCTCGGGCGCCTGGGCGACGATCACCCGCAGGTCATCGAGGCCATCGGTACCGGCCACCAATGCGCTACTGGGCTCGAAACGCACGTCGCCTTCGACCAGGTGTGGGTCTTCGGCGCGGATATATGGCGGGTTGCTGAGAATCAGGTCGAAACGCTGCCCGGCCAGGCTGCCGAACCAATGGCTGGCAAGCACCTGGACGTTGCCCAGGCCCAGACGCTGGCGATTTCGCTCGGCCAGCGCCACGGCTTCTTCGACGCGGTCCACGGCCGTCACCTGCCAGGCCGGGCAATCGCTGGCCAGGGCCAGGGCAATGGCGCCGGTGCCGGTACCCAGGTCAAGAACCTTGGCTGGCGATGCGGGCTGCAGCTCCAACGCAGTTTCGACCAGCAGTTCGGTATCCGGGCGAGGGATCAGCGTATGTGGCGCCACTTCCAGATCGAGCTTCCAGAAGCCCTGCTGCCCCAGGATGTAAGCCACCGGCTCGCCGGCACGGCGGCGCTGCAGGTAGCTGGCGTAGGTCTCGGCATCTTCGCTGCTGACGATGCGCTCGGGCCAGGTGTGCAGAAAACTGCGCGACTTGCCGATGGCGGCAGCCAGCAGCAGTTCGGCGTCCAGGCGCTCGCTGGGCGAGTCCGGCAGGTGCGCGTTGCGCAGGAGGCTGGCAATGATGGTCATCAGTCCCCCAGGGCAGCCAGTTGGTCAGCCTGGTACTCGGCCAACAGAGGTTCAATCACGGCCTCCACGCCACCGGCAAGGATGTCGTCGAGGGAGTAAAGGGTCAGGTTGATGCGGTGATCGGTCACCCGCCCCTGTGGATAATTGTAGGTACGGATGCGCTCGGAGCGGTCACCGGAACCGACCAGCAGCTTGCGCTCGCTGGCGATGGCGTTCTGCGCGGCGCTGGTCTGCATGTCGTTGAGCTTGGCCGACAGCCAGGACATGGCGCGAGCACGGTTCTTGTGCTGCGAACGCTCTTCCTGGCACTCGACCACGATGCCGGTGGGCAAGTGGGTGATGCGGATTGCCGAGTCGGTCTTGTTCACGTGCTGACCACCCGCGCCCGAGGCGCGGTAGGTGTCGACACGCAGGTCGGCCGGATTGATCTCGATGGCCGCTTGCTCGTCGGGCTCGGGCAGTACGGCCACGGTGCAGGCCGAGGTGTGGATACGGCCCTGGGATTCGGTCTCTGGTACACGCTGAACACGGTGCGCACCGGATTCGAACTTGAGCTTGCCGTACACGTTGTCACCTTCGACACGGGCAATGATCTCTTTGTAGCCGCCGTGCTCGCCTTCGTTCTCGGACAGGATCTCCAGGCGCCAGCCGCGCTTCTCGGCATAGCGCGAGTACATGCGGAACAGGTCGCCGGAGAAGATCGCCGCCTCGTCGCCGCCAGTACCGGCACGGATCTCGAGGAACACGTTGCGGCCATCGTTGGGGTCCTTTGGCAGCAGCATGCGCTGAAGGTTGGACTCCAGCTCGACCAGCTGCTCCTTGGCTTCGCGTACTTCTTCGACGGCCATCTCGCGCAGGTCGGGGTCGGCGTCCTTGAGCAGCGCCTGGGCGCCTTCGAGGTCGTCCTGCACCTTGCGCCACTCTTTATAGGCGACGTACACCGGCTCGACTTCGGCATATTCGCGGGAATAGGCGCGGAAGCGGGTCTGGTCGGATATGACTTCGGCGTCACCCAGCAGCGCGGTGAGTTCCTCGAAGCGGTCCTGGAGAATTTCCAGTTTGTTCAGCAGCGACGCTTTCATTGCGGGGATTTGTCCGTCGAGCCCTCATTGAGGGCAAAGAGTTCCTGGGCCATGGCCAGCGCATCGAGGCGGCCCTCGGCCGAGAGCTTTTTCAGCTGCACGCTGGGGGCATGCAGGAGTTTGTTGGTCAGGCCCCGGGCCAGTTGCGCCAGTACATCTTCGGGGTTGCCGCCGTTGGCCAGCAGGCGCTGGGCTTTTTGCAGTTCTTCGTCACGCAGGCGCTCGCTTTGCTGGCGGTAGGCACGCAGCACATCGACAGCAGCCAGTTCGCGCAGGCGCAGCATGAAGTCTTCGGCGCCTACCGAAACCAGCTCCTCGGCGGCCTGGGCTGCGCCCTGTCGGCTTTTGAGGTTTTCCGCGACCACTTCGTGCAGGTCATCGACGGTGTACAGGTAGACGTCGTCGAGTTCGCCTACTTGCGGCTCGATGTCTCGCGGCACGGCAATATCGACCATGAAGATCGGTTTGTGCCGGCGCTGCTTCAGCGCGCTTTCCACCGCGCCCTTGCCGAGGATCGGCAGCTGGCTGGCGGTGGAGCTGATGACGATGTCACTGTTGGCCAGCTCCTGCGGGATGTCGGCCAGCAACACGGCATGGGCACCGAACTGCTCGGCGAGAATGCTCGCCCGCTCCAGGGTGCGGTTGGCCACGACGATACGGCGTACACCTTGCTCATGCAGGTGGCGGGCGACCAGGGTGATGGTTTCGCCGGCACCGATCAGCAGGGCCTGACTGCGTCCCAGGTCGCTGAAGATCTGCTTGGCCAGGCTGACCGCGGCGAATGCCACGGAAACCGGGTTTTCGCCGATCGCGGTGTCGGTGCGCACCTGCTTGGCAGCCGTGAAGGTCGCCTGGAACAGCCGCCCGAGTAGCGGGCCGACAGTACCGGCCTCCCGCGCCACGGCATAGGCAGACTTCATCTGGCCGAGGATCTGCGGCTCGCCGAGTACCAGCGAATCGAGGCCAGAGGCCACCCGCATCATGTGCTTCACCGCATTGTGCTCTTCGTGGATGTAGGCGCTGGCGCGCAGCTCATCCAGGCTCAGCCGGTGATAATCGGCCAGCCACTGCAGCACAGCATCGGCGGACAGGTGGTCCTGCTCTATATAGAGCTCGCTACGGTTGCAGGTCGAAAGGATCGCCGCCTCACGGCTGGCGGTCAGTCGGCAGAGCTGCTGCAGGGCGTCTACCAGCTGCTCTGGGGTAAACGCCACGCGCTCGCGTACGTCTACCGAGGCAGTCTTATGGTTGATACCAAGTGCAAGAAAGGCCATGCAAGGTCGCTGGTTGTGACGAGAAGCCGATAATTGTCCTCTTTCGCAGGTTTTAGAACAACCACCGTTCGCTATTGTCGTGATAGCTCGGACCAACCTGGCCCCAGGGAGCCCTGTCCACGCCCCGCCCGGAAAAACCCCACCGCCAAGGCAAGCGCAAAATCTGTGGGAGCGGCGGTGCGGCGATCCGACTTGCCCGCGAAGAGGCCAGAGCAGGAGAAGCGAATCCCCCAATCGCCTCCCCTCGTGACACTCTCCGCCCCGAGCGCTCACAAGTCAAAAGGTAATATTTCCTACAAACAGCACCTGTCAATGAAACTTCCCGACACATCTAAGGCAAAGTTATCCACAGTCTTGTAGTCCATTTCCCAAATAGATGTCCCTCTATTGCCTTCCCCGATATCGGTGCCTAGCCTGCCAATCACTGACCGGGCCAAGTCCCTGCCAGTCATTCATCCCCTGAAAATAATTGCCAAGGAGAGGTAGGCATGGCATTTGACGCATACATACAAATCGACGAAATCGCGGGCGAAGCCCTGGATGAAAAATACAACAAATGGATTGAAGTCACTGGCTACGACTTTGGCGTAAGCCAAAGCACCTCGGCTACTGCCAGCTCGGCCGGTGGTGCCACTTCTGGCCGCACCGCCGTCAGCAACTTCAGATTCACCAAACTCCTCGACAGCGCAAGCTGCAAATTGATGGAAGCCAGTTGTGCCGGGCAACATCTCAAGGAAGTGAAACTCGCGCTGTGCCGCGCGGGCGGCGACAAACTCAAGTACTACGAAGTCATTCTCGAAGAAGTGATCATTGCCGATTACACCCAAAGTGCTGCCGACGGTGTACCCATCGAGGTAGTGCAGCTCGATTACGGCCGAATCAAGACCACCTATACCCAGCAGAAACGCATCGACGGCTCCGGCGGCGGCAACATCGCTGGCGGCTGGGACCGCATCGGCAACAAGAAATACGCGTGAGGAAAATGGCATGACCGAAGCCCGCGCGTTCATCAACCCCAAAATGCAGAACTACCACACACTCAAGGCAGGCCTTGCGCTTAGCGGGCATTCGGCCAGCAAGTTCGACGTACTGAATGCACACATCTACAACAATGTGGTCAGAAGCGGCGAACTGGTCATTGTCGGTGATTGGTCGACGCTTTCGTGTACCAGCCAGGAGGCGTATCTGATGGCGAAGGCTGCCATGACGCATATGGGACTGATGCGCAGCGGGCAAGGTGCTGATGAGTTTTTTCTGGATAATTTCGAGTTGCTGAAGAGCCTGCTCGCCCATGCTTCCATGGGCGCAGGCGTGGTCAGTGACGGCTGGAGCAGGCACCTGAAGGCCATTCAGGACACATTGCTGGAAATTGAAAAGCTGCATCAGGAGCACATGACTTCAGGAACGCTCAAAGCTCGCGATCAGTTTTATGCCAAGCGTGCGGCGCTGTTCGCCAGGCTGGATGAGCAGTTGGGCAGAATGGCCGCGTTTGGTACCAGCTTGCGAAATAAAGGGTCGATCAAAAGAACCCTCGGCATTTCCACGAAAAGCTATTTGAACGCTGGTGAGATCGCAGGATATGCCGATAAGGTCGCAGGAGTCGGCAAGGCTGCCAACTTAATCAAGAAAGGCGCCTATATAGGCATAGCACTTGAGGTTGCGGCCACTGGCTTAGCGATTCAGAAGGCATGCACATTGGGACGTGAAGATGCCTGCGAGAAAGCAAAATATATTGAGGGGGCTTCATTAGCTGGAAGTCTAGGGGGAACCGCTGGCGGAGCAGCTCTGGGTAGCTATGCTCTCTGGCAGATTTGCCTGGCCGTAGGTGTTCCGACGACAGGCCTCGGCACACTCGCGTGCGCAGTCATTGGGGGAGCAGCAGGAGGCATGGTAGCTGGAGATTTCAGTAAGTCACAGGGTGCAAGACTGGGAGAGCTTTTGTACGAGGCATCAGCCGAATGACAACTATACTGTGGATACTCATCTCACTGTCTATACTAATCTCGCTACTGCTTAATGTTTTCGCATTAACATATATCGCATATCGGCACATCGAGAGCATCGAAAGACTTTTGGCAAACTGCAAACTCGTACAAGACAATCGCTCAACGTACTCCACCGCAGGCATTCTTGGCAAAACCATGAGACTTTGCATGATCGCCGGAATGCTGTCGACCCCGAATTTCTATCTGCGCCGTAATCTGGCAGATCCCATTGATATACAAAACGTCCCCCTGAAAACCAAGCGACTGATACTTTTTTTTTGGTATTACCTAATACTCTCCGTCTCATCATTAATTATCTTCGAAGGCCTCACAAGATACCTCGAACGAGGCTAACCCAAGGTCACGATAGAGGCGAACGTGCCCATTTTTTTCTTCGTAAAATGGGCAGTCCGTGACAGAGTCACTTTGCAACGAACCCATGACCCACTCCGTTGTCCGAAGCTTGCACCACCCAAGCTGTAAACCACGACCTCCGCAGGTGGGTTTGCCCCCGCGCTTGTGTCATCATGCTCCGACCGCCGGTTAGTCTTTTTAAGCCTCTCTATGAACAGACCCTACGCATTGCTGCTTGCCTTCGCCCTGCTCCAGGGCTGCCAGAGCCTGGCCCCGCAAGAGGCCGAGCCTCCCGCCGCCGAGGCCGAGGCGAAGAAGCCCGTGGTGTATGGGTCGTTCACGCAAGACACCCTTTATAGCCTGCTGGTGGCCGAACTGGCCGGGCAGCGCAACCGCTTCGACATCGCCCTGGCCAACTACGCCGAGCAGGCCGAAAAAACCCAGGACCCGGGCGTCTCCGAGCGCGCCTACCGGATTGCCGAGTACCTTGGCGCAGACGAACCAGCGCTGGACAGCGCACTGATCTGGGCCAAGAACGACCCGGATAACCTCGACGCCCAACGCGCCGCTGCCATCCAGCTGGCCCGGGCCGGTCGCTACGACGACTCCATGACGTATATGGAAAAGGTGCTGCAGGGCCAGGGTGACACCCACTTCGACTTCCTCGCCCTGTCCGCCGCCGAGACTGACCAGAGCACCCGCGACGGCCTGATGCAGAGCTTCGACCGCCTGCTGGTCAAGTACCCGGACAACAGCCAGCTGGTGTTCGGCAAGGCGCTGCTGCTGAACCAGGACGGCAAGGCCCAGGAGGCTCTCGACCTGCTCGAAGCGCACCCGACGCAAAATGGCGAAATCGCCCCGATCCTGCTACGCGCCCGCCTGCTCCAGAGCCTGGACCGTGGCCCTGAAGCACTGCCGCTGCTGCGTGGGGCGATCCGTGACAACCCGGAAGACAAGCGCCTGCGCCTGACCTACGCGCGCACCCTGGTGGAACAGGACCGCATGGCCGACGCCAAGGCCGAATTCCTCAGCCTGGTCCAGCAATACCCGGATGACGACGAATCGCGTTACTCCCTGGCCCTGGTGTGCCTGGAGATGAAGGACTGGGACGAAGCCGAGGTCTACCTGCGCGAGCTGATCGAGCGCGACAGCAACGTCGACGCCGCCCACCTCAACCTGGGCCGCATCGCCGAAGAGCGCCATGACCCGGCCGCTGCCCTGCGCGAGTACGCCCTGGTCGGCAATGGCCCGGACTACCTGCCGGCGCAACTGCGCCAGGCCGACATCCTCATCGCCAACGGCCGCGGCACCGAAGCATCGCGCCTGCTCGCCGAGGCCCGCGAGGCGCAGCCTGACTACGCCGTGCAGCTGTACTTGATCGAATCGGAAAGCTACAGCAACAACAACAAGGACGCCCAGGCCGACCAGGTGCTGCAGCAAGCCCTCAAGCACTACCCGGACGACCTCAACCTGCTTTATACCCGCGCCATGCTGGCCGAAAAGCGCGATGACCTGCCGCTGATGGAAAAAGACCTGCGCGCCATCATCGCCCGCGAGCCGGACAACGCCATGGCGCTGAATGCCCTCGGCTACACCCTGGCCGACCGCACCACCCGCTACACCGAAGCCAAGGCACTGATCGACAAGGCCCACCAGCTGACCCCGGACGACCCTGCCGTGCTCGACAGCCTGGGCTGGATCAACTACCGCCTGGGCCACCTCGACGAGGCTGAAAACTACCTGCGCCAGGCCTTCGCCCGCTTCCCCGACCACGAGGTCGCCGCTCACCTGGGCGAAGTCCTGTGGGCCAACGGCAAGCGCCGCGAAGCCCGCCAGGTCTGGGCCAAGGGCTTCGAAGCCCAGGCCGACAGCCCTATCCTGCGCAAGACCATCCTGCGCCTGACCGGATCCGAGACCCTTTAACGCCATGTTTCTGCGCCATTGCATCACCTTCACCCTGATCGCCCTGCTGGCTGGCTGCGCCGGCTTCGGAAGCCGCGAGGCCCTGCAGGGCCATGGCGACCCACAGCAGTGGCGCGCCCATAAAGAGCAGTTGAGCAGCCTCGATGGCTGGCAGATCAACGGCAAGGTCGGCATCCGCGCACCGCGCGACTCCGGCAGTGGCACGCTGTTCTGGCTGCAACGCCAGGATTACTACGACATCCGCCTGGCCGGCCCGCTCGGCCGCGGCGCTGCACGCCTGACCGGCCGCCCTGGTGGCGTGGTGCTGGAAGTGGCCAACCAGGGCCGCTATGAAGCCACCAGCCCCGAAGCCTTGCTGGAAGAGCAGCTTGGCTGGCAGCTGCCGGTCTCGCACCTGGTCTGGTGGGTACGCGGCCTGCCCGCCCCCGACAGCAAGAGCAAGCTGACCCTGGACGGCGACAGCCGCCTGGCCAGCCTCGACCAGGATGGCTGGCAGGTGCAGTACCTGAGCTATAGCGAGCAGAACGGCTACTGGCTGCCGGAGCGCATGAAGCTGCACGGCAAGGACCTCGACGTGACCCTGGTGGTCAAGGACTGGCAACCGCGCCAGCTGGGGCACTGATCACATGCACACGCTCACCCTACCCGCCCCGGCCAAGCTCAACCTGTGGCTGCACATCATTGGCCGCCGCCCCGACGGCTACCACGAGCTGGAAACCGTGTTCCAGTTTCTCGACCATGGCGACGAGCTGAGCTTCGCCCTGCGCGAAGACGGCGTGATCCGCCTGCACACCGAAATCGAAGCGGTGCCCCACGACAGCAACCTGATCGTGCGCGCCGCACGTAAATTGCAGGAACAGTCCGGCACCCGGCTGGGTGCCGATATCTGGCTGACCAAGGTACTGCCCATGGGCGGCGGCATTGGCGGCGGCAGCTCGGATGCGGCGACCACCCTGCTGGCGCTGGCGCACCTGTGGCAGCTGGACTGGGACGAGGACCGCCTGGCCGCATTGGGCCTGAGCCTGGGTGCCGACGTGCCGGTGTTCGTCCGCGGCCACGCCGCCTTCGCCCAGGGTGTGGGTGAACAACTGACCCCGGTCGACCCCGTAGAGCCTTGGTATGTCGTGCTGGTACCGCAAGTGTCTGTCAGCACAGTAGAAATTTTTTCACATCCGCAGTTGACACGTGATTCACTCCCCCTTAAGATGCGCCCCGTTCCCGAGGGAAACAGTCGAAATGACTGCCAACCGGTGGTAGAGCAGAATTACCCAGAAGTTCGCAACGCGCTGAATTCACTGGGTAAATTCACAGAGGCTCGACTAACCGGCACTGGAAGTTGTGTGTTTGGGGCCTTCCCAAGCAAAGCCGAAGCTGATAAAGTTCTGGCCCTTCTTTCAGCGACCCAAACAGGGTTTGTGGCGAAAGGAAGCAATGTTTCGATGTTGCATCGCAAGCTGCAAAGTCTGGTCAAGAAGTCGAGCGCATAAGCGTTCGCAAGCAACAGATACAGGGGCGTCGCCAAGCGGTAAGGCAGCAGGTTTTGATCCTGCCATGCGTTGGTTCGAATCCAGCCGCCCCTGCCATTTTCCTTATACTCATCCAGGTATACCCTCAGCCTTCAGGTACTGCGCGTGTCCAAGATGATGGTCTTTACGGGGAACGCTAACCCCGATCTGGCTCGGCGTGTCGTACGTCAGCTGCATATCCCTCTCGGTGACGTCTCTGTCGGTAAATTCTCCGACGGTGAGATCAGCACTGAGATCAATGAAAATGTTCGCGGTAAAGACGTTTTCATTATCCAGCCGACCTGTGCCCCGACCAACGATAACCTGATGGAACTGGTAGTGATGGCCGACGCCTTCCGCCGCTCCTCAGCATCCCGAATCACCGCCGTGATTCCTTACTTCGGATATGCCCGCCAGGACCGCCGTCCGCGTTCGGCACGTGTAGCCATCAGCGCCAAAGTCGTCGCTGACATGCTCACTGTCGTGGGTATCGACCGTGTTCTCACCGTCGACCTGCACGCTGACCAGATCCAAGGCTTCTTCGATATTCCCGTCGACAACATCTACGGCTCGCCCGTACTGGTCGATGACATCGAAGACCAGCGTTTCGAGAACCTGATGATCGTTTCCCCGGACATCGGTGGCGTTGTGCGCGCACGTGCCGTTGCCAAGTCCCTGGGCGTCGATCTCGGTATCATCGACAAACGCCGCGAAAAGGCTAACCACTCCGAGGTTATGCACATCATCGGCGACGTCGAAGGGCGCACCTGCATCCTGGTAGACGACATGGTCGACACCGCCGGCACCCTGTGCCACGCGGCAAAAGCCCTGAAGGAACACGGCGCTGCCAAGGTTTACGCCTACTGCACGCACCCTGTCCTGTCGGGCCGCGCGATCGAGAACATCGAGAAGTCGGTACTGGATGAGCTGGTGGTGACCAACACCGTGCCGCTGTCCGCCGCTGCTCAAGCCTGTGACCGTATCCGCCAGCTGGATATCGCACCGGTTGTTGCTGAAGCGGTCCGCCGCATCAGCAACGAAGAATCGATCAGCGCGATGTTCCGCTAAGCGGGACTCGTGTTGATGTGAAGCGCCCCGCCCCAGCATTTGTTGGGGCGGGGCTTTTTTGCCATCCCCGTCTGGCGCTGGTCGCAAACGCCTTTCGGGAGGCTATTTTGGAGAAGCAAAATGACTGATTTCATCCTGAACGCCCAAGCGCGTACTGACCTGGGGAAAGGTGCGAGCCGCCGCCTGCGTCACTCCGCCAGCATCCCAGCCGTTGTATACGGTGGCGATAAAGAAGCCCAATCCCTGACCATCGTGGCCAAGGAAATCGCCAAGCTGTTCGAAAACGAAGCTGCCTTCAGCCACGTTATCGAACTGAACGTCGACGGCGCCAAGCAGAACGTCGTGGTCAAGGCCATGCAGCGTCACCCAGCCAAAGGCTTCATCATGCACGCCGACTTCGTTCGCGTCGTTGCTGGCCAGAAGCTGACCGCCAAGGTTCCAGTTCACTTCGTTGGCGAAGAAGCTCCGGTCAAGAAAGGCGGCGAAATCTCGCACGTTGTTTCCGAGATCGAAGTTTCCTGCGAAGCCAAAGATCTGCCTGAGTTCATCGAAGTCGACCTGTCCAAGGCCGAAATCGGCGCCATCATCCACCTGTCGGACCTGAAAGCTCCGAAAGGCGTTGAGTTCGTAGCTCTGGCCCACGGTGATGACAAAGCTGTTGCCAACGTTCACGCTCCACGCGTTGCTCCAGAAGCAGAAGGCGCTGCCGAGTAATCCACTCGCGCGCCGGTGTTGATCGGGTTACAGTGCGCCCCGCGCCCTGTAACCCACCAACTCCAAGGAAGAGCCCCTGACGTGACCGCCATCCAGTTGATCGTTGGCCTGGGTAACCCCGGCCCCGAATACGAACAGACCCGGCATAACGCAGGGGCTCTTTTCGTTGAACGCATTGCCAGCGCCCAGCGTGTATCGCTGACCGCTGACAAGAAATATTTCGGCCTGACGGCTAAGTTCAGCCATCAGGGCAACGACGTTCGTTTGTTGATCCCCACCACCTACATGAACCGTAGCGGCCAGGCCGTGGCGGCATTGGCCAATTTCTTCCGCATCAAGCCGGAAGCGATCCTGGTGGCACACGACGAACTCGACCTGCCTCCGGGCGTTGCCAAGCTCAAGCGCGGCGGCGGCCATGGGGGGCACAACGGCCTGCGCGACATCATCGCGCAGCTCGGCAACCAGAACGACTTCCACCGCCTGCGGCTTGGCATTGGCCACCCGGGCGACGCCAAACTGGTCTCCAACTTCGTCCTGGGCCGCGCGCCGCGCGCCGAGCAGGAGAAGCTCGACGCCAGCATCGATTTTGCCCTCGGCGTGCTGCCGGACGTGCTGGCCGGCGATTTCGCCAAGGCCATGCGCGAGCTGCACAGCCAGAAGGCCTGATTTCCTAGAGAGGGGAATACCCATGGGTTTCAATTGCGGCATCGTCGGCCTGCCCAACGTCGGCAAGTCCACCCTGTTCAACGCCCTGACCAAGTCTGGCATCGCGGCGGAGAACTTCCCTTTCTGCACCATCGAGCCGAACAGCGGCATCGTGCCGATGCCCGATGCGCGCCTGGCGGCGCTGGCGGAAATCGTCAAGCCTAACCGCATCCTGCCGACCACCATGGAATTCGTCGACATCGCAGGCCTGGTGGCCGGTGCGTCGAAAGGTGAAGGCCTGGGCAACAAGTTCCTCGCCAACATCCGCGAGACCGACGCCATCGCCCACGTGGTGCGCTGCTTCGAAGACGAAAACGTGATCCACGTTTCCAACAGCGTCGACCCCAAGCGCGACATCGAGATCATCGACCTCGAACTGATCTTCGCCGACCTCGACAGCTGCGAGAAGCAACTGCAGAAGGTTGCCCGCAACGCCAAGGGCGGCGACAAGGACGCCCTGGCACAGAAGGCGATCCTGGAAAAGCTGATCCCGCACTTCACCGAAGGCAAGCCTGCGCGCAGCCTGATGAAGAACATGGCTGACGACGAGAAGGCTGTCATCCGTGGCTTCCACCTGCTGACCAGCAAGCCGGTGATGTACATCGCCAACGTTGCCGAAGACGGCTTCGAAGACAACCCGCACCTGGACGTGGTCAAGGCCATTGCCGAGGAAGAAGGCGCGGTCGTGGTGCCGGTGTGCAACAAGATCGAAGCGGAAATCGCCGAGCTGGACGACGGTGAAGAGAAAGACATGTTCCTCGAGGCCCTGGGCCTGGAAGAGCCTGGCCTGAACCGCGTGATCCGCGCCGGTTACGAGCTGCTCAACCTGCAGACCTACTTCACTGCCGGCGTGCAGGAAGTCCGCGCCTGGACGGTACGCGTCGGCGCCACCGCCCCGCAGGCCGCTGGCGTGATCCACACCGACTTCGAAAAAGGCTTCATCCGCGCCGAAGTGGTGGCCTATGACGACTTCATCCAGTTCAAGGGTGAAGGTGGTGCCAAGGAAGCCGGTAAATGGCGCCTGGAAGGCAAGGACTACATCGTCAAAGACGGTGATGTGATGCACTTCCGCTTCAACGTCTAAGCGGCAGCCTGCAGTACTGACAAACCCCTTGAGGCCTATGGCTTCAAGGGGTTTTGTTTTGTGAGGCACATATGCCTTTGCGTAGCGGCCGGGAATTGTCTTACGCGTTGGGAATTGCCGGGGCGCCGGACCGTTCGGAAAGGGCCGCAGAGCGGG
>NZ_JBKGGW010000033.1:0-71056 GCF_052041945.1 Pseudomonas sp. SMN11
GCGCTCCTACCTCAGCCGCCTGTCGGTCCAGCCCATGAGCCTCGAGAATCCGCGCAATCTCGCCACTGCCATGCAACGCCTGGATATTGGCATCCAGCGCCTTGCCCAGTTCGGCATTGCTCAGCATGTACGGAATCGCCGTCTGCCCCGGCTGCTCGGTGGCCTTCACCCGGGGATCGGGCGCCGACACCTTGATGCTCGCGCCCTGATACGCCCCCTTCTGCTGCGACGCTATCGCCACCGCGTGGCTGTCGATGCCCGCCTCGATGCGCCCGGACGCCAGGTCCTGGGCCATGGCCACCGGGTTGGGGTACAGCACCAGGTTATCGCCCAGCACCTTCTTCAGGTCATTGACCCACAGGTAGCCCTGCACGGTGCCGACCCGCTTGCCTTCCAGCTCGCCGACCGTGGCATAGCCAGGCTTGGAGATGATGCCCATCACGTCCAGGTACAGCGGTGCCGACAGGCCCAGCACCTTGCCGCGTTCCACGGTGCGGTACCAGTCGCCGATAACCACGTCGGCACGGCGGGTGACCACTGACTGGATCGCCGCCGCCGGGTCGAGCACGCTGGCCTTGATGGTCAGGCATTCGCGGGCAGCGATCTGCCTGATGATCTCGCCGTCCACGCCGCCCAGCTCCTGGTTTGGCCCTGGGATCGAGTACGGCGGGAACACCCAGGCCGCCACCGTCAGGACGCCGGGGGTCAAGGTGGTAAAGCTGTGGCCTGGCTTGCATTCGGCCAGGGCCTGGGCACTGCCGGCCACGGCGACACAGAGGGCAAGGCAACGGGTAATACGCTTGAATGGTTTCATCACGGGTACCTATGCAATGTAAAGGGCAGGCAATGTAAGGGGCAGGCAGGGTTCAGGGCGTTGCGTGCTGGCCGGGCGCCAGTCTTCTTTCCAGGGCGGCAACGCCCAGGCTTGCCGGGGCGCAGACCGCTGCATACATCAAACCAGCCAGCACCAGCACCGGCATGTACTGAAAGGTCGAGGAGCCGATGGCCGAGGCGCGGCTGACGATTTCGGGCAAGGCGATGGTGAAGCACAGCGACGAGGCCTGGAACATCATGATCGAGAAGCCCAGCAGCGACGGCAGCGCCACCCGCAGGGCCTGGGGCAGGATCACGTAGCGCAGCGCATCGATCCGGTCCAGGCCGATCACCTCGGCCGCTTCATGCTGACCCCGGGCCACCGCTTCCAGGCCGCCACGGATGATCTCGCTGGTATAGGCCGCCGTGCAGTAGGCCAGCGCCAGCACGGCCGCCCAGAACGAGCTCAGGGTCAGGTTCACCGACGGCAGGCCAAAGTAGAAGTACTGCAACAGGATCAAGGCCGGCGCACCGCGCCCCAGCTCCACGATCACCAGCGCCGGATAGCGCAGAGCCCTGCCCTTCGCGCTCACGCCCAGGGCCAGCAGCAGGCCGAGGAACACGCCGAGCACCAGGCTGATGGCGGTCACCTGCAACGACAGCACGAAGCCCTTCCACAGCTCCGGGAACCACTCGGCCCATTGGCTCAGCATCTCGTTCATTGGCTGATCCTCCGTTGCAGGCTCGCCGACACCCAGCGCGAGGCCAGCGCCACCGGCACGCTGAGCACCAGGTACACCAGCGCGGCAGCGCTATACACACCCAACCCCTGGAAGGTCTGCTGCGACACCTGGTACGCCTGGAAGCTGATGTCCGCCACCCCCAGCGTCGACGCCACCGCCGAATCCTTGAGCAGGCCGATGGCATAGGTGGCCGCCGTCGGGATGGAGATGCGCGTCAGCTGAGGCAGCACCACATCGAAGAAGCGTTGCGGTGGCGACAGGTTGAGCACATGGGCCGCTTCGTACTGGCCATCGGGGATCGCCGCAAAGGCGCCGCGATACACCTCGGCCATCTGTGCGGCGGTGATCAGGCCCAGGCCCACCACCGCCGCGACGAACGGCGACAGGGTGAGATAGCCACCGCCAATGCCGAAGAAGATGAAGAACAGCCAGACGATCGGCGGGATCGAGCGCAAGGTCAGCACGATGGCCGCACCCAGCGCCGCCAGCCCGCGTGAACGCGCCATGCGCAGTGCGCACAGGGGGAAGCCCAGCACCACTCCGGTGGCGAACGCACACAGGGTCACCCCCAGGGTCCACGGCACGCCCGTGAGCAACATCGAGAGTATGTCGTTCATCAGCGGTCCCTCACGGCCTGGAGAAACTTCACCACCCGCTCATGCTGTGGCTGGCGCATCACCCGGGCACTGGGGCCCTGTTCGAGGATGCGCCCGTCGGCCATCACCACCACCCGGTCGGACACCGTCTCGGCAAAGTGCATCTCGTGGGTGACGACGATCATCGTCATGCCCTCGGCAGCCAGCTCCTTCATCACCGCCAGCACTTCCAGGCCCAGTTCCGGGTCCAGCGCCGAGGTCGGCTCGTCGAACAGCATCAGCTCAGGCTCCAGCGCCAGTGCCCGGGCGATGGCGATGCGCTGTTGCTGGCCACCGGAACAGCGCGCCGGGTAGTGCCCGGCCTTGTCGGCCAGGCCCACCCGCTCCAGCAACTGCAACGAGCGCGCATCGGCCTCGCGCTGGCTGCGGCCAAGGGTGCGCACCTGCGCCAGGCTGACGTTGCGCAGCACGGTCATGTGCGGGAACAGGTTGAACGACTGGAACACCATGCCGATTCGTCGGCGCAGCTTCAGCAAATCGGCGCGCGCCAGCGGCGTGGCCGCGTCAATGTCCAGCTCGTCGAGGCGGATGCGCCCGCGGGTCGGCGGCTCCAGCTGGTTGATGCAGCGCAGCAAGGTGCTCTTGCCCGAGCCGCTGGGGCCGATGATGGCCACCACCTCGCCCTTGCGCATCTCGAAGTTGACGTCGTGCAGCACCTCATAGGGGCCGAACTGCTTGTGGATCGACTCCAGGCGCAGGAATGCCGGCTTGGGCTCAGGCATGGGTGGCACCTGGCGCAGCGGAACGCTCATCGGGTTCATGGGCAGGCCCTCCGCTCAAGACCGCTGGTCATCGACCAGGGGCGTGCTCGACAGCTTGACCGCGCCCTGGGCGGAGATCAGCACCTGTTCTTCCAGCTTCACGCCTTCACGCCCGCCGCGTTCGCCGATGTAGCTTTCCACCGATACCACCATGTTTTCCTGGAACAGCCCGTCATAGCCCCACTCGGCGAAGTCCACGGCGTAGGCCACGCTGGGGTACTCGTCGACCAGGCCGACGCCGTGCAGCATCATCATGTAGCGGTTGTGCTCGAACCTGCGCGGCACCGGCCAGCAGCGCTGGGCGAACTCGCGGAACGACAGGCCCGGGCGCAGCAGCTCGACGTTGTGGCTGATCTGCTGGCTGGCGATGTCGAGCAGCTCGCGCTGGGCCGCCGTCACCGGTTTGCCGGGGCAGACGAAACTGCGCGAGATGTCCGACAGGTAGCCACCGGGGCCGACCATGTCGGTGTCGAAGCAGACCATCTCGCCGGCCTCGATGACCTTGTCGGTAGCGTCCTGGAACCACGGATTGGTACGCGGGCCAGAGCTGAGCAGGCGGCTTTCGGCCCACTCGCCGCCCTGGGCGACGTTGGTGCCATGGAGAATGCTCCACAGCTGGTTTTCGGTAATGCCCGGCTGCAGGCTGGCGCGCATGCGGGCGATGGCCAGGTCGCAGACCGCCATCGACACCCGGTGACTGGCGACCTCTTCAACCGACTTGATCAGCCGCGCCTGCTCCATCAACGGTTGCGCATCGAACAGCTCGATGCCCTTGGCCTTGAGCTTCTCAGCGCCCCACGGATCGCAGCGGTCCACGGCCAGGCGACGGTTGCCACCGCTGTGGCGGACCATCAGCTCGGCCACTTCGGCCGCCCACAACGCGGCTTTTTCGTCGACCCGCGGGCCAGCCAGGAAGTACAGCCAAGGCAGCGCCGGGCGGATCTCGTCGATAGTCTCGACGTGCTCGCTGTTGTGCCGGCTGCTGGTGAACTCGAACAGCACCACCGGGCCCTCGGTGGGCACGAACACATAGCGGCTGGGCGAATGCATGACCCACAGGCCGAGGTTGTTGGTGTCGGTGGCGTAGCGGATATTGATTGGGTCGGCGAGCAGGATGCCGCCGTAGTCATGGGCGCGCAGCTGCTGGCGGATGCGTTCCAGGCGGTAGCGGCGCAGGGCCTTGCGGTCGATCGCGGCCTGGGCGGCGAGCAGCTCGCTGTCCACCGGGGCCAGGGCATGGCCGGTTACGCTGAAGTCGTCACGAAACTGCAGGGATGGCGCGGGGCTCGGTCGGGTACCGATGTGCATGGTTACACTCTCCACTGGATATCGTTGTCGTTGTTGGAGCCAGGGCAGTAACAAGTAAGCGCGAAACGGGTGCTGCTGTTCTTATGGTTTTATGGCGCGTGGCTCAGAGGTCCTTGACCAGGCGCAGGGCGTCATAGATGGCGGCATGGGTGTTGCGCGAGGCCACCGCATCACCGATGCGGAACAGCTGGAAGCGGCCATCGTCGCGTCGCGCCAAGGCCTGCGGGCGGCCAGCGATCAGGTCCATGTACTCCACCGCGCCTTCGTTGCTCGACAGCGGGCACAGCTGGAAATACAGGTCGTCCAGCGGCCGCGTGCCGTGGTTGACCACCACCTGGTCGACCAGCCGTTTCTGGCGCAGCTCGCTGTAGTCGGTGCCGATGGTTGCCAGCAAGCCATCAGGGGTTCTAGTAACCGCTTTCAGGCGCCAGGTCACGGTGAAAGTGGTGTCTAGCTGCTGCAGGGCGCGCATGTAGGGCACCAGGTTCATGCCCATGACCTCGGGCGAGAAGGTGCGGTCGGGGGTCATGATCTCGGTGCGCGCGCCGCTCTGGGCGATGAATTCGGCGGCCTGCAACGCGGCGTGGTCGCCGGCATCGTCGTACACCAGCACGTTGCGCCCGGGTTTTACGTCGCCCGAGATGATGTCCCAGCTCGAGACCACCAGCTCATTGCCCTGCTCCAGCACCTCGGTGTGCGGCAGGCCGCCGGTGGCGACGATGACCACGTCGGGGGTTTCGTCGAGGATGATCTGGCTGTCGGCCCAGACGTTGTAGTGGAAGGTCACGCCCAGGCGTTCGCACTGGGCCAGGCGCCAGTCGATGATGCTGATCATCTCCTTGCGCCGCTCCGACTGCGCGGTCAGGCGGATCTGCCCGCCAGCCTTGTCGGCCACCTCGTACACCACCACTTCATGGCCCCGCTCGCCCGCAACCCGCGCGGCCTCCAGGCCCGCCGGGCCGGCCCCGACGATGACGAGCTTGCGCTTGTGCTCGGCCTTGGGAATCTGGTGCGGCATGGTGGTTTCGCGGCCGGTGGCGGCGTTGTGGATGCAGTAGGCAGAACCGCCGTGGTAGATGCGATCGAGGCAATAGTTGGCGCCGACGCAGGGGCGGATGTCGTCTTCGCGGCCTTCGATGATCTTGCGCACGATGTGCGGGTCGGTCATGTGCGCACGGGTCATGCCGACCATGTCCACCTTGCCGCTGGCAATGGCATGGCGAGCGGTGGCCACATCCGGGATCTTCGCCGCATGGAAGGTCGGGAAACCGGTCAGCGAGCGAATTTCACCGGCGAAGTCCAGGTGCGGCGCGTTGCGCATGCCCTGGATCGGGATGATGTCGGTCAGGCCGGCGTCGGTGGCGATGTTGCCGCGGATCACATTGAGGAAGTCGATCATGCCGCTGTTCCTCAGCAGCTGGGAGATCTCCAGGCCCTCCTGTTTGGTCAGCCCGCCGGCCAGCACTTCATCACCGGTGTAGCGAATGCCGACGATGAACTCGCTGCCGACCCGCTTGCGGATGGCCGTGAGCACCTCGAAGGTGAAGCGCAGGCGATTTTCCAGCGAGCCACCGTAGACGTTCTGCAGTTCGTTGGTCAGCGGCGACCAGAACTGGTCCATCAGGTGGCCGTAGGCCTGCAGCTCGATGCCGTCGAGCCCGGCGGCCTGCATGCGTTCGGCGGCATCGGCGTAATCCTTGACGATGCGCTCGATGTCCCAGATTTCCAGACGCTTGGGGAAGGCCCGGTGCGCCGGCTCCTGGTTGTGCGACGGCGACACCACCGGCAGCCAGTCGCCCTTGTCCCAGCGGGTGCGGCGGCCCAGGTGGGTGAGCTGGATCATCACCGCCGCGCCGTGCTCGTGGCATTCGTCGGTGAGGTCCTTCATCCAGCCGACCACTTCGTCCTTGTAGGCCAGCACGTTGTTGAACACCGGCGGGCTGTCACGGGAGATGGCAGCGGAACCGGCGGTCATGGTCATGGCCACGCCAGCCTTCGCGCGCTCTACATGGTAGGCGCGGTACAGCTGCTTGGGCATGCCGTCTTCGGGATAGGCGGGTTCGTGGGAGGTGGTGATGATGCGGTTGCGCAGGGTGAGGTGCTTGAGTTGGTACGGCTGAAGCAACGGGTCATTTGACATGATTGTTCTCGCGTTCAGGGCATCAGGCAAAATCGACATTAGACCCCATGTACACCAGTGTCAATAAATTAGACAGTGGTGTACATTGAGCTTGTCAGGCCCCCATGGATACGGAACAATGCGCCTATGAACATGACCTCGAACCACCCGGAAACCGCCACCCGCGGCTCGATCGAGAGCTGGCTCAACGCGGCCTTCGAAACCCTCAAGGAGTCGGGGGTGGATGCCGTGCGCGTGCTGCCGCTGGCCAAAAAACTCAACCTCGCCCGCACCAGCTTCTACTGGTACTTCGAAGACCGCGAAGCCTTGCTCGCGGCGCTGATCGAGCAGTGGAAGAACAAGAACACCCGCAACCTGGTGAGCCAGTCACAGGCCTACGCGGCATCCATCACCGAGGCAATCCTCAACGTGTTCGACTGTTGGCTGAACAGCGAGCTGTTCGACTCGCAGTGCGAATTCGCCATGCGCAGCTGGGCGCTGCAGTCGGAGCAGGTAGCCGAGGAAATCAAGCAGGCCGACAACGTGCGCATGGCGGCGCTGAAGGAGATGTTCGACCGCTTCGGCTTCAGCGAAGACGCCGCCGCCACCCGCGCCCGCTCGATCTACCTGGCGCAGATCGGCTACATCAGCATGAAGACCCTCGAACCGCTGGAATACCGCATGCGCTTCATACCGGAGTACCTGCGCATCTTTACCGGCGAAGAGCCGGCGGCACATGAGCTGGAGCGGTTCTACCAGCGCAACGACTTTGTGCCGCCCGGCGCTTGAGCTGAATCATGCTGCGACGGCAATAGTCGAGTCCCAGCGCTGCGTGGGCGCCTCGGCAAGCAGTCTGGTACTGGCTGCTTCCGGGGCGAATGCCGCCATGGCATCAACCAGGTTGGCAAGGTTGGGCAACGCTGCAGGTGCCATGGCGGGCAAGGCCGCTGCTGGCGGGGCGAAGATGAAATCGTCGGCCGTTACCTGGGCCAGCTCCAGCGCATCCAGGTACAGCAGCTTCACCGCACTGCCCTGCCCCGCCACCGTAACCCCGTGAATCTGGGCAAAGCCATTCAACTGGAAGCGCTCGTCCTTGGTGAGCTGCAAGTCTTCGTAGCGGCTGATACCGGTCTGGCTCAGGTCGATCTTGTCGATACCGTGTCGGAAGCCACGCACCGTGTTCCAGTAATTGGTCACACCGTCCTGTTTTCCCACCACAAAGACACTGGGAGCGACACTTGCCGGGCCATAGATCGTGCCTGTCAACGACGCGACAAGTTGCCCTGAAGCATCCGATGTCAGTGACACCCCTCCTGAACCGCCACTGAGCAGCACGGTACCGCTGGATGGCGCCTGCACTTGCCCTTCAGGGCTGCCGTCGAAGTATCCCGGCGCAGCAATCAGCGTGTCCAGGAAACGGAAGTTGCTCGGCTGCAGGTCGGCGACAGTCTGTTGTGCAAAGCGCAGGATCTGCCCATTACCCAGATCAACCACGGCAGCCGCGCCATCCTGGCTCAGTTGCAAATCGGTAAAGGCCTTGTTGCCAAAACCAATCAGATCAACGACCTCTCGGGAGCGATCGAACTGTTCGAGCTCATCACGGCCGTCCGCACGCTTGTGAATGACATAGCGATCCGTTCCGCCGCCGCCTTTGAGCAGGTTGTAACCACGTCCGCCATCGAGCCATGCACCGTCCGCCCCGGCGATGAGAGTGTCGTCACCGTCACCACCGATCAGGTTGTGCACCGCACCAGGTGCGAGGGTGAGTGCGGTCCCGCCAATGCTGGCGATGCCACTGACCAGATCGACCGAAATACTGCGGCTCAGCGCCGCGGCATTGAGGGTATTTCGCCCGCCTGCGGTGCCGTTGACCGCATCGTCCAGCACGGTACGCGCAGCGTTCTGGGTCACGGCATCGGCGTAGTCGTTGGTGTAGTAATAGACATCATTGGCATTGCTGGGGCTGCCCACGACGCGCAATGCCCAGCGATCAAGCGTGAGTGGCAAGCCGTTGCCGGCATTGCTGACTTCCAGCCGCCACTCGCCGACCGAGCGTTCACCGCGATGATGGGTCGACATGAAGCCGTACTTGAATTCGCCCGAGCGTGGATTGCCTTGGTCGTCATCGGCCGAGCCCGGTGCCTTGCCAGCGCGGTCCAGCAGCACACTGCGCGTTCCACCAGGCGATATCAGCGTGACGGTCATGTCGCCGAGGCGGCCAACCTGCGAGTGAACATCGACTTCGACATGCTCCACCAGCACCCCGGCCGGCATGCTCAAGGCGAATGTGCTGACCTGCCCCGGCGCAATCACCTGCGCAACCGCTTCGCTGCCGGCCGCCAGTTGCTGCTCGTTGGCCTTGCTCGCCTGGCCGGCCCATGACTCGGCCAGGCGCACGGCGGCGCGAGCGTCGATCATGCCGAAGCCATAGTCGTGGCTGGCGCGCATGCCACCGCCATTCCAGTTGGCCGCGGTGTTGTCGCGCCAGACGGTCGCCGGGTCCTCGACCTTGCGTGCGGACAACGCCAGAATCTGCTGCACATCCCGGTAGCCAAGCCCGGGGTTGGCCTGCAGCATCAACGCCACCACACCGGAGACGATCGGCGCGGCGAAGCTGGTGCCTTGGGTCGTGCCATAGGCACTGCCAACCTTGGCGCCACGCTCGGCCTCCAGGTTGATGCCACTGGACAGCACATGGCTACCCGGCGCGGCCACCAGCAGGCTCGAACCGGGATTGGAAAATGGCGCACTGGCCACCTGCAGTACCGAGAGGTCGGCCTTGGCATTGACGGCCGCCACCTCGATGGCATGACGGCTGTTGTTGATCAGCGAACCTTGCGCACTGCCGCCATGTTCGCGCTGGTTGCCACCCGAGGTGACGATGACGGTACCCAGCCCGCCGCGCCCGTTGGTGGCTGCCAGCGTTGCGCTGAAGGCCAGGGCCAGGGACGTGTCGACCCTGCCTTCGGGCACATTGCCGATGGCGAAATCGGTCTTGAAGCCCCAGCTGTGGTTAGCGATGTCGTAATTGACCATCTGCCCCAGATTGGTCAGGTCGTCGCCTTTGTTGGCCAGGTAGTGCCCGCCGAGTTTCGCGTCGTAGGCAATGCCGATGCCGCCTTGATCATTGCGCGCGCCGACCATGACCCCCGCCACTTGCGTCGCATGATGGGAAGCCAGGGCCGGCAGCGTGCCATTGCTGCGCTGGGTCTGTAGCCAGATGGGGTCGACGTTGGCTTGCAGGTCCGGGTGCTGGATGTCGAAGATCTCCGGCGCAACGGCAAATTCACCCCCGGGCTCGAACTGGCCGATCCTCACACCCTTGCCCGAGAAGTCACGCCAGACCGGCTGAACATCGATCTCACCGAGGTACCACTGACGCGATGCCAACGGATCGACAGGCGACTGCTCGTGACGCAAGGTCACCGTGGCGCGCAAGGGGGCCGAGGCGCCGCTGGCGACCTCTGTCACGCCCACCGATGGGTTGCCGGCAGCATCGACGAGGTCGTAGCGGAAGGTCACATCCGCGTCATGGCCAGGCAACGGCGTGACTTCGACATCACCCTGCTCATTGAGCCGAACGGTTGCGCCCTTGCCGTCGCCGACCGAGGCAATCCGCAGCGGGCCAGTACTGTTGAGCGGCTGATCATTGGCCACCAGCACCGAGGCAGGAATGACCAGGGCGGTTGGCGTGGTGGTGAATGTAGCCATCTGTTCCGGGGCAAGCGTATCGCCAATCGGCAGTGCGCCGGGGCCCTCCAGGTCGACCGCCGCGATATCGGCAAAACTGAGTTTCTGCACATTGCTCAGGGTAAGGCTGCCGTCGCGCTCAGCCTGGCGATCACTGACCTGGTAGCCGGTCGCCGTACGGGTAATCAGGTACTCATCGTGATTACCATGCAGGGTGACCAGATTGATCCCGCCTGCGCCGTCAATGGTGGCATTGCCGCGCCCGGCCTCGATGACGTCGTCCGCCGCACCGCCCGTGATCTGGTCTGCACCGCCGCCGGCATGGATGATGCTGCCAGCGGCCGAAGCCTGAATGCGGTCGCCATTGGGGCCGGCATAGATGACTGCCTTGCCCGTGCCGCCGATGATGGTGTTGCGGCCCGTGCCGCCAACCAGCACATCGTTGCCGCCGCCACCGATCAGCAGGCTGTCGCCCGATCCGCCCTTGATGAAAACACCACGCTGCCCGCCGCTGACGATGACCTCCTTGCCACGCCCGCCTTGGGCAATAGTCAACCCGGCTTCGGCCATGTTCAGGCCAACACCGTGCTCACCGACGATCAGAGCAGTGTCACGCCCGCCATTGCCATGGATGTTCGCCGACTGGTCACTGGCGCTGATCACCAGCACATCATCACCCGCGCCGCCCACATACGTGTTGCTGCCGCCGCCGCCAACCAGCCAGCTGCCCCCTGGCGCGGCCTTGAGCACATCGTCACCCGCCCCGCCCTGCACGGTATCCACACCCAACACGGCGGCATCCAGCTCGGCGCCTTGCGGGCTGTTGCTGATATAGGATCGGCGCGTGGTCGCTCCGCTGATGGAGGTCAGCAAGGTGGCGTCGTCTTGCTGCTCCACGAGGTTGCCGACGGTGTCGGCGAGGTACTTCACCGCCAGCACTTCTCGCTCTACGCCATTGACCACGAACGCGCCGCGGGAGATGACTTCATTGCCCTGGCGAACCTCGTTCAGCGGCTGGACCTGACGCAGGTCGATCTGCGTGATGCCATGTTCCGGCAGCGTCTTGAGCTCACCTGCATCGGCGCGGCCGTCGTGATTGGCATCGACCCAAAGCTTCAGCTGCGCCCACGCCGCATCGTCGGCGGTAATCAAGCCATCGGCATTGGCATCGACACTGGCCAGTGCGGCGAAACCATCCTTGAACGGCGCCTCGCCCGGGGCGCCATTGCTGCCCGGCTGGCCGCCGAAGTATTCAGAGAACAGCTGGCGGATGCTGACGACCTGGCCACTGCCATCGTCGCGCACCAGCATCCCGGTCTGCCGATCGGCCCAGCCCGAGCGCCGTATTTGGCCGCTGTTGTCGACATCGAACAGCACCGCGTCCTCGATGCCGGTCAGCCCTGCGCCTTGGCCGCTGAGGTCGAACAGCAGCGGGTCGACGAAGGTGTTGACCGTGGTCATCGCGGCCAGGCCGTTCAGCACGGCGGCGTTGCGCAGGCTGAAGTCGGGCTGGTCAGTGCCGTCCTGATAGAACTGGGCCAGGTGCTGGTTGGGGCGGACGTTGGGGTCCAGTTGCAGCTCGCCGGGGCGAATGCCGCCCGTGGCCAGGCTGCCCAGTTGGGCGGAGGTGAAGTCGGTGTTGTTCAGGGTGTTGTCGGTGAAGGCGATGCTGTGGGTCAGGCGGCGGTTGACGTAGCCGGCGGAGACATCGTTGCGGATGTCGTCCTGGCCTTGAAGGTCGCGACGGGATTCGGTGGTAGGGGTGATTTCGATCTGGATGGATTGGGGAGGTGCGGGCTCATCGGTTGGTATCACGTCGGAAATCACGCTTTGAATGCCATTCAACGTGACGGTCCCCAAGCCCAATACAATGGACGTGATCCCTTCAGGTGAGTCAATCCTCGACAACCAGGATCTTGCCTGAGCGCGTAGTTCACCCGGGGCCATCGCTGTAGCATACGAAATTTGCATATCAGTACTAGCTGCCAAATTCAACTCAGCACCCGGCTTACCTGCCGCGTCCAACACCATTTCCCAATATCCATCGCGAGCTTTCGGATCTTTTAATTCAAAAATGGTGTTCAGCGTCCAAGCATCTCTCGACCGCCCCAGATCTTCAAAAACCTCAGTATGAAAGTCCCGCACTTCCTTATGATTTACTTGAACGCCTATCGTCCCTTCCCCGACCTTTCTATCTAGCAATCCTAGATAGGCCTCGGCCATTTTGAGCCGAACCGTTTCGACATCGGCATCTTGCATGGGCCGACCAGCATCTCGCTCAGTACGCTTCATAAAATCAATCGCGATAATACCTGCCACTGACTCTCCCTTTGCAACACCGTTCGCAAGAACAGCGTATCGGTCACCTTTACTCGCCAAATAGTCATACATATCGCCCACTCCCTGAGACTCAAAGAGTTCACGAGCGCGTTTCACATCTTCCATAAGCAAACCAGTCATACGCCACCTCTTTTTCTACTTTTATTGATAAACACTTCCAGCGCCAACCGTATCTGCGGCCACTGCACCAACTTCCCAGGAAGCATTCTAGCCTTTACATACAATTGCCCAAAAACTACAAAAGTCATTTCACAAGTATAAAAATTTGGCTCTCGCGGACGCCAAAGGCATTCAGTCACCGAGGTGATTTCGCCCGAATCTTCACTCCAATAGACTCGTTTCCTTTTCCCGCCCAGAAGCTTGTCCCCGCCTTCCACCAGATAAAGCTTCAGCAAGTTGTCATATGTAAACCCCTTACTAACGTCATGATTGAGCCTGCTCAGCAAATAATCACGCCCGAGACGTAAGTCACCCTCCTTGGCGAAGATCGGGGAAATCGCGACAAGTAGGCCCTCATGCTCTAGCCCTTGCTCAAAAATAAGTCGATCCTTCGCCGGTTCTAACGTGGGCCAAGCCATTGCCAAGAAGACCGAGCGAAGGTTGGCATCGCAGCCTCTCTTGTTATTAATAAAGTCCGGATCAAATGAGCTTTTCCCTTCATATTCAGGCCAAAAAGGGAAGTACACTCTCGGAAACTCATATACCATTCCCGCCATTTTTCCGCAGACGATTGGGCCGGGCGGAACGTAAGCGCTCGTGGTGCTCCGCTCTATGCGATCCGCAATATGTGCAACGAAGACGATCGCAGGAATTAGCAACAGCAAGCCGCTGAAAATCCTCAAGACCGACCAAACGAACCTATACAACCAAATAGCAAGCACCTTGAATATGGTCATCGCTCCCCCAAACTTTCCTTAACATGCCGCTGCAACGGACTAAGAAAGTAACTAATCACCCTGCGCTTATCAATAATCAACTCAGCACGCACCGCCATACCCGGAGCAAGTGGCATGTCCTTATCCCCAACGCGCAAACTACTTAACCCCAGTTGAATCCGAGCGTTATAAACCCACCCCCGCCGCTCATCCTCAACAGCATCATTGGAAACACTCTGAACAACTCCCGGCACCACGCCATACTTGGTAAACGTGAACGTCTCCACTTTCACTTCCACCGCCTGCCCCGCCCGAACAAAGCCGATGTCCTTGTTCTCGATCTGCACTTCCACTTCAACCGGCTGATCACTCGGCACAATTACCATCAATGTTTGCGCCGGCGTCACAACGCCACCCTGGGTATGGATGGCCAATTGCTGCACCGTGCCGTCGACCGGGGAAGTCAGTGCCCTGAGGCGGTGGCGTTGTTCGGCCTTGTACAGTTCCTGGCTCAGGGTCGCGATCTGCCGTTCAGCCTCGGCGTGCAGGTCGAGCATGGCCCGGCGCAGTTGGGCGATAACGCCTTCGCGGCGGTGCTGGGCCGCCAGGCGGGCAGCGCCCAGTTCTTCGATGCGCGAACGTTGAATGGCCAGCTCGCGCTCCTGCTCCAGGCGGGCCTGTTCCTTCTCCAGGTAGGTGTGCTTGGCGACCGCCGACTCGCTAAACAGCTGCTGGTAGTCAGCCGTGAGCTGGCGGGTGATCACCAGCAATTGCTGCAGCGCATCGGCGCGGGCTTGTGCCGAGCGGGTCTCTGCGCCGCGCTGGGCGATTTCGGCATCGGCCTGTTGCAACGAGGTGCGCAGTTCCTGGTACTGCCCTTGCAGCCAGCGTTGCGCGGCCGCTTGCTGTTGTGCCGTGGCCTGGGGAATACGGGGCGCCAGCGAGGTGGGCGCGGTGTGGCCATCGAGTGCTTCGAGCAAGGTAGCGGCACGTGCCAGGTCGATCCGGGCGGCCAGCAGTTCGCTGTTCAGGCGCTTGATGTCGGCGGCGGTCAGCTGCCCTTCGAGTTCGACCAGCAGGTCACCCTTGCCAACGGCCTGACCGTCTACCACATGAATCGCCTGCACCACCGCGACCTCACTGGCCTGGATCACTTTGCTCCTGCCGCTGGGCACGATCCTGCCCTCGGCACTGGCGACCACATCGATTTCGCCTGCGCAGGCCCACAGCAAAGCCAGCGCTATGAGTGCCAGCAGGCTCCATTGCAGGCGGCGCGGCAGCGGATGCACTGGGGTTTCCTGCAGGGCCAGCGCTGCAGGCAGAAACGCCAGCTCATCGGGCTCCCGTGGCGCCCCCTGCATGGCGCGGCGGCGCCTCCAGGCCTTGCGCCATGCCTCGCGGTAGCGCTCCAGCAAGTCGAGGATCGGCGCACTCATGCTGCCGCCCCCTGCTGCAACCGATGCAGGTAGGCATAGGCGCCTTGTGGGTTGCCCAGCAGTTCATCGTGAGCACCCTGCTCGATGATCTGCCCACGCTCCATGACCACGATGCGGTCGGCATGGCGCACGGCGGAAAGCCGGTGGGCGATGATGATCACCGTGCGGTGGGCGCAGATGCGCGCCATGTTCTGCTGGATGATCCGCTCGGACTCGTAATCCAGCGCACTGGTGGCTTCGTCCAGGATGAGGATGCGCGGGTTGCCCATCAGTGCACGTGCTATAGCAATCCGTTGCCGCTGGCCACCCGACAGGCTGGCGCCGTGCTCGCCAACCAGCGTTTCATAGCCGTCAGGCAGTTCGAGAATGAATTCATGTGCGCCTGCCAGCGTCGCCGCTGCAATGACTTCCTCCAGGGAAGCGGCAGGGTTGGCCAGCGCGATGTTCTCGCGCACGGTGCGCCGGAACAGCATGTTCTCTTGAAGCACCACGCCGATCTGCCGACGCAGCGAGGTGACATCGGCCAGTGCCAGGTCGGCCCCATCGAGCAGTACCCGCCCTCTCTCCGGCGAGTGCAGCCGCTGGATCAACCGGGTCAAGGTGCTCTTCCCGGAACCTGACTTGCCGACGATGCCGATCACCTCGCCAGGGGTGATCCTCAGGCTGACGTCACGCAGGATCTCGTTGCCGCCCGGGCGATAGCGGAAGCACACCTGATAGAGTTCGATCCGCCCCTTCAGCACAGGCAACTGCGCGCCCTGGCTGACCTCGGTACGGTTGTTGAGAATGTCCCCCAGCCGCTGGATCGAGATACCGGTCTGCTGAAAGCTGGTCCACAACTGCGCCAGGCGCATGATCGGCTGCGCTACGCGGCCGGCGAGCATGTTGAAGGCGATCAGCTCGCCAACCGTCAGTTGCCCATCGATGACCAGCCGCGCACCCAGCCACAACGTGCCGACCGTGACCAGTTTGCCGATCAGGGCAACCGTTTCATGGGCGATGTTGGACAGGTTCTGGGTCTTGAAACTGGCGGCAACGTAAGCCGCCAGCTGCTGGTTCCAGCGACGTGTGACGTGCGGCTCTACGGCCATGGCTTTCAACGTGTCGATGCCATTGACCGCTTCTACCAGGAACGCCTGGTTTTCCGCCCCGCGCTGAAAACTCTGGTCGATCCGGGCACGCAACACAGGGGTGACCAGCACCGATACCAGCAAGTAAAGCGGCAGGGAAGCGATGACCAGCAGCGTCAGCCAACCGCTGTACAGCCACATGACCACGATGAATACCGCTACGAATAACACATCCAACAGTAACGTGATGCTGTTACTGGTGAGGAAACTTCGGATGTTCTCCAGCTCCCGCACGCGGGCAACCGAATCCCCCACTCGCCGTGCTTGAAAATAGGCGATCGGCAGTGCTATCAAGTGCTGAAACAACTTGGCACCGAGTTCGACATCAATGCGCGAAGCGGTATGCGCCGACACATAGGCACGCAAACCACTGAGCAGACTTTCGAATATCAATACTGCCAAAAGGCCCAGTGCGATGACATCCAACGTGGTAAGGCCCCGGTGGACCAGCACTTTGTCCATTACCACCTGGAAGAACAACGGCGTCAGCAGTGCAAGAACCTGGATGATGAATGAAACCAGCAATACCTCGCCGAGCAACTTCCTGTGTTTGACCACTGCCGGGATGAACCAGGTCAGGTCAAAACGCTCCAGCCCACGAGGCAAGGGAGCGTCCGAGCGAACCAGAATCAGCTCCCCGGCCCAGCGCTGCCCGAGTTCAGCCAGCGACCAGGTTTGCGGCGCACATGCTCGCGGGTCTTGCACCAGCACGTGCTCGCCCTCCACCCGGGCGATGATGAAACAGCCACCTTGCCGGTCCATCGCGATGGCCGGCAGCGGCATGTGCGCCAGACGCCTTGGGTCAGTGCGTCGATGTTTGGCTTTCAGGTGAAAGCGCTGGAAAGCCTGCAGAATCTGGGCAACTGAAAATGGCTTGCCATCGGTTGCAAACTCATGACTCAGTTGTTCGGGAGAAACCGCTACGTCGTGATACCGCGCGAGCATGACCAGGCAGGCCAAGCCGCTATCAATTGAGTGGTGCTCACCGCTTTCAAATAGATCGGACACTTATCCACCCATGTGCACTAGAACATGGACGAATGTTAGCGCCTGATTAAACGACAATAGTCCTACATGGTTCAGACTTATCCTGTAGGAATAATCCAAGCACGTTCATCACTACTCGGAGTCGTGAAGTTAATACGTAGGAATTTATTACTGCATGAGTGGGAATATATGTATCTCTCTCAGGGCCGCTCCATACCTGGATGAAGCCGGCGCCCTGAAAAGAGCAGCACGTACGTTAGGCCTTTTTTATGGTTCGCCACAGCATTTTTAGCGTCGGTGAGATCGAGCGCCGCCCGCGCGGCGCATCGCGAGCTTTGCTCGCTCCTACGTTTATTTCGGGACAGTAACGCCTGTGACGGGCGCGCGCGACCGCCTTGTTGGAGCGGCGCGATATCGCGTCATGCGCCAAGGCGTACCCGCGCAAATCCCACAGAAATAATTGGCCCGACATAAACGTAGGAGCGAGCTAAGCTCGCGATGCGCCGCGCGGGCGGCGCTCGATCTGCGCATCAACTCAGAACACAAGACAAGCACCTGGCAGCCCTCACCCAATCTCCCGGCAAGCAATCGCAGCCAGGTTCCCGACATTGCGTGAAGAACCTTTTTTATTGCATCCACGGCGGCGTCGGCTCCTCGGCCTTGGCCAGCCCATGCTCGGCCTCATCCCGCGCCGCACGGCGGCGGGCTTCATCGCGCAGGGTGGCGTCGATCTCGCGCATCACCCCGGCCACGTCGGCGGCCTGGTCGTCTTCCTCGAACTGCCCGCTCAACGGGCTGTCCGGGCGCAGCTCGCCGGCTTGGTACAACGCCCACATCTCGTCGGCGTAGCGGGTGGCCTTGAGCTCCGGGGCAAAGCGCCCGAAGTAATGCGCCATATTCGCCACGTCACGGTGCAGCATGCTGAAGGCGTGGTTGTTGCCCGCTGCATCCACCGCCTGCGGCAGGTCGATGATCACCGGGCCGTCCGGGCCCAGCAGCACGTTGAATTCGGACAGGTCGCCATGCACCAGGCCGGCGCACAGCATCAGCACGATCTGGCGGATGACGAAGGCATGGTATTCGCGGGCTTCTTCGGCCTCCAGGTGCACGTCGTTCAGGCGCGGGGCGGCATCGCCGTCGCTATCGGTCACCAGTTCCATCAGCAGCACGCCGTCCTGGAAGTCGTACGGCTTGGGCACCCGCACGCCGGCATTGGCCAGGCGGAACAGCGCCGCCACTTCGGCGTTCTGCCAGGCGTCTTCGGCTTCTTTGCGGCCGTACTTGCTGCCTTTGGCCATGGCCCGGGCCTGGCGACTGTTACGGACCTTGCGGCCTTCCTGGTATTCGGCGGCCTGGCGGAAGCTGCGCTTGTTGGCCTCCTTGTAGACCTTGGCGCAGCGTACCTGGGCACCGCAGCGCACCACGTAGACGGCCGCTTCCTTGCCGCTCATCAAAGGCCGCAGTACTTCGTCGACCAGGCCGTCTTCGATCAGTGGTTCGATTCGTTTTGGTGTCTTCATCAGGCTGCGTTCGGGGTCCTGGCTGGGGTGGTGGACATCCTCTCACAGGCAGCGGCGACTTGCTCGTTTGTCTGCAAAGGCCGATCGCCGTTAGCTTCGGCGCAAACCTCACAGCCGCTGCAGGTAGCCCTGCAGGTAGTCGATGAATGCCAGCACCTTGCCACTGGCGCGGCGGTGGCTGGGGTAGACCGCGAGGATGTCTTCGCCGAACGCATCCGGCTCGATCACGCAGTGCTCCATCACCCGCACCAGCCGCCCCTCCTGCAGGTAGCGGCGCACGCTCCACGCCGGGGTGTGGAGGATGCCGTGGCCGGCCAGCGCGTTGCGCAGCAGCAAGTCGTAGTTGTCGCTTTCCAGCCGCGCCTTCTGCGGGTACGGCAGGCGCATGCGCACGCCGTCGCACTGCATCCACCAGAACTTGGTATCCAGCGCCGGGTGAATGTACTTGAGCCACTGGTGCTGGCCGATGCTGTGCGCCGTCACCGGCAGCGGGTTGCGTTCGAGGTAGTCGGGGCTGGCACAGAGAAAGATGCGGTTGTTGCCGATGACCCGGGCAATCAGGCCCGGCAGGTCGCTGTGCCCTTCGCGCAGCGCCAGGTCATAACCGGCTTCGATCAGGTCGACGAAGGTGTCGGACAGTTCCACCCGCAGCTGGATCTGTGGGTAGACGCGCATGAAGCCGGCACAAGCGTCAGCCAGGAACGCCCGGCCAAATGCCAACGGCGCGGTCAGGCGCAGGGTGCCGGATACCCCTTGCAGCTGGCTGATTTCTTCACCGGCCTCATGCAGGCTCTTCAACACCTGCCGGGCGGTGTCCAGGTACAGCCGGCCCGCTTCGGTCAGTACGATACGCCGCGTGCTGCGCTCGAACAGCTGGCTGCCCAGCTCGCGCTCCAGGTGCGTGACCGCCTTGGTCAGTGCCGAAGGCGTCTTGCCCAACGCTTCGGCCGCGCGGCTGAAGCTGCCGTGCTCGGCAGTGGCGACGAACATCGAAATCGCACCCAAGGTGTCCATGCGGTTTTTCCTGAATGGCAAAAGGCTTTTTAGCGTTCTGGCGATTCTATGCCAAGCCCGGGCTGGGTAGGCTCGACCCACACCCATAAATACAAGAGGCTGCACATGTCGAGATGTCTACCTGGTTTGCTGGCGCTGGCCGTGGCTTTTGCCTCGGGGCACGTATTGGCCGCTGCCGACCTGGTGCTGGTCAACGGCAAGATCTTCACCGCCGACCGCAACAACCCGCAGGCGCAGGCCATCGCCGTCGAAGGCGGCAAGATTGTCGCCGTGGGCAGCGACGCCCAGGCGCGGGCACTCGCTGACCCACAGACCCAGGTGATCGACCTGCAAGGCAAGCGCGTTACCCCGGGCCTGATCGACACCCACTCCCACGCCATCTTCGGCGGCCTGCAACTGAGTGGCGCCGACATGGGGGGCGAGGCGGTGCCACTGGATGATTTCGAAGCCCGCCTGCGCGGCTGGCGTGATGACGGGCGTGCCCGCAACGGCGATGTGCTGCAGGTGCTGGGGGTCAGCTCGGCCTACTGGGCCCAGGCCAAGGTGCTGAACGAACGCTTCAGCCAAGGCGAATGGGCCTCCACGCCCATTGTGTTCATCGGCGAGGACTACCACACCGCCTGGGCCAACCCGGCCATGCTCAAGCGCGCCGGTATCGACAAGGCATTGCTGGCCACTCTGAGCAAGCAGGAAAAGGACACCATCGGCACCTTCGAAGACGGCCAGCCCAGCGGCTTTTTGGTCGATGCCGGTTGGGACCGGGTCGCCAGCGTCCTGCCCAAGGCCGATGCCGCCACCCTGCTCAAAGGGGCACAGGCCGCTGTCCAATTCAACAACAGCCTGGGCATCACCGCCTGGATGGACCCGGCCGCCAACAGCATGCCCGGCGAGGCGCTGTTCGATATCAAACCTACCGATCAGACCGTCGGCGTGCTGCCCGCCTACAAGGCGCTCGCCGAACAGGGCGGGCTGAATGCGCATGTCGCCGCGCTGCTGGTGGTCAATCCGAAAAGCACCCCCGCCGACCTGCAGACCATCGACAACGTGCGCAAGCAGTTCGCTGGCGTACCGAACCTGACCCTGCCCGGCATCAAGGTGTTCGCCGACGGCGTGCTGGAGTACCCCGCGCAGTCGGCCGCCCTGCTCAAGCCGTACCACAACACGCACAAACCTGGCGAACTGCTGATCGACCCGCAGCACTTCGGTGAACTGGTCAGCGCCGCCGACCAGCGTGGCTGGCTGGTGCATATCCACGCGATTGGCGACCGTGCGGTGCGTGAATCACTCAACGGCATCGAACAGGCACGCAAGGCCGGCAACAGCGGCATCCATCACTCGATCACCCACCTGCAGTTGGTCAACCCCCAGGACTTCGCCCGCTTCAAGCCCCTCGACGTGATTGCCTCGATGCAGCTGCTGTGGGCCGCCGGCGACGACTACACCGTCGACATGGTCAAACCCTACGTCGATGCCTCCGCGTTCCGTTACCAGTACCCGGCCCATTCACTGCAGAAAAACGGCGCGATCATCGCCGGCGCCAGCGACTGGCCGGTGTCGTCACCCAGCCCCTGGCTGGCCATCGCCCAGGCGTCAACACGCAAGGGCGCGCAAGGCGTGCTCAATGCCGATGAACGCCTCGACCGCCAGACCATGCTCTATGCCTACACCGCCAATGCCGCCAAAGCCCTGGGCCTGGAGCGGCAGATCGGCTCGCTGGCCCTGGGCAAGCAGGCCGACTTCGTCATCCTCGACCGTGACGTGCTCGCGGTGAACGACCAGCAACTGGGCGAGACCCAGGTGCTGGCCACCTACTTCGGCGGCCAACAGGTCTACGCCCCCAAATAAGCGCTCGCACCTTGGCATGCCTGCACGGCATGCCGCCTTTTCTATCTGCCACAACAACCACAACACAAGATAGGGATGACCATGAAGCACGCTACCCTGGCAGCCGTGTGCGCACTCGGCTGCGCCGCGCTCGCCCCTGCCGCCATCGCCTTGCCGATCTTTGATGACTTCGCGCTCGACATCGACCTGGCCTCAGTCAGTGACTACCGCAGCCGCGGCATCTCGCAAACCCAGGGCGATCCGGCCGCGCAGGCCGACGTCATGCTCAGCCATGCCAGCGGCCTGTATCTGGGCGCCTGGACCTCGAACGTCGATTTCGGCTTCGACAGCAAGACCCGCCAGGAGGTCGACTACTACGGTGGCTGGGCCTGGCAGATGAGTGAGCACGCCAACCTGGACCTGGGCTATATCAAGTACAGCTACCCCAAGCAAAGCCAGTACAACCAGTCAGAGCTGTACGCCATCCTCGACGTGCAGGGCTTCAAGCTGGCGGCCTACTACTCCACGGACGCCACGACGCAGTACGGCAAGGATCAGGACAGCCTCTACACCTGGGTGGGCTACCACACGGTGCTGCCGCTGGAGATCGGCCTGGAACTGCGCTACGGCCGCGCCGACTTCAAGGACCCGAGCTACTGGTCACAGAGCGGCCAGTCGCGCGATGCCTACCGTGAGTGGGAAGCCAAATTCACCCGCGACTTCCTCGGCCTCACCTGGCGCCTCAGCTATATGGATACCAACCTGTCGCAGACTGAATGCGCCAGCAACTATGGCTTCGACGATGTCTGCAGTGCCACCGTGGGCACCGGTGTCAGCAAGCACTTCTGAGGCCTCAGGCCATGGCCCGGCGCTGCAGGATGAAGTGCCGGGCACGGTCGAACGCCCAGTTGTACAGCACGGTGTAAGGCAGAATGACCACGAAGAAGCCCAGCTCGACCATGAACGCCTGCAGCAGCGAGATCTCCAGCATCCAGGCCGCCACCGGCAGGCACCAGACCACCAGCCCCGCCTCGAAACCCAGCCCATGAACGAAGCGCGCCAGCGCCTTCCACTGGATACGCGGCGTCGCCACGAAACGGTCGACCAGGGCGTTGTAGGCCATGTTCCAGATCATTGCGATCACCGAGAGAGTGACCGCCAAGGTGCCGGCCGTGGCCAGCGACTTGCCCATGATCCACGAGAGCAAGGGCGCGCACAGCAGCACGGCGAAGATTTCGTAGCCGACGGCATGGACCATGCGTTCGGTGAAAGAGACTTTTTTCATGGCAGATTCCATCATGTGGTTACGTCGTGGGCCACATTTTCTTTGATGGAACTGATACTCGCGATATGGATGCTATCGGTTTTATCAATACAAAAAAATTTGCGGTGCCTTGGAATGTTGGCCTCGGCATTTGCACCGCCTGTGAGATCGAGCGCCGCGCGGGCGGCGCTCGATCTCACAGGCGCAGACGATGTCATGTCATAACAAACCGGGAAACGCTGCACCCAGCAGCCCAGGCTCCTTCAAGATCGCTGCACTGCTGACGATATCCGGTGCCAGCCAACGGTCCTGGGCATACGCCGGCACCCGTTCGCGCAACAGCCGCCAGGCAATCCCGGTACCGGTGCCGAAGCGCTGTTCCTTGAGGAACTCGAACGCCTGGGCTGCCAACAGGTATTCGATGGCGAGGATCTGCGTGCAGTTCTCCAAAGCGCGGTGCAGCTTCAACCCGGCATTGGTACCCATGCTCAAGTGATCCTCCTGCAGCCCGGAGGTGACGTAGTTGTCGATGACGGCCGGTTGTGCCAGCTGACGGTTTTCCGCACACAGTGAAGCGGCCACGTACTGGACGATCATCATGCCCGAGTTCACCCCCGGCTGGCTGACCAGGAACGCCGGCAAGCCGCTGACCAACGGGTTGATCAGGCGATCCAGGCGACGCT
Source organism: Pseudomonas sp. SMN11 (assembly GCF_052041945.1). Classification (NCBI taxonomy): domain Bacteria; kingdom Pseudomonadati; phylum Pseudomonadota; class Gammaproteobacteria; order Pseudomonadales; family Pseudomonadaceae; genus Pseudomonas; species Pseudomonas sp. SMN11. The sequence continues at coordinate 23,164 of NZ_JBKGGW010000033.1, forward strand.
CGGCAATCGCCCCGATCTCGGCCACCGCGATGGCCAGCAGGTCAGCCGCCATGGCCACGGACTGGCCGTGGGGATTGGCCTGGGACACCACCCGATACGACTCGGGCGTACCCAGCAACATCGGGTTGTCGGTCGTCGAGTTGAGCTCGGTTTCGATCTGCCGCGCAGCGTGTGCCAACTGATCGCGCGCGGCGCCATGAACCTGCGGAATCGAGCGAATGCTCAAAGCGTCCTGGGTGCGAATGCCATGGCTGCTGGCAATGATTTCACTGCCGTCGAGCAGGCGCCGCAAGTTGCTGCCCACGCGCTGCATGCCGGGGTGCGGCTTCATCGCGATGATTTCAGGGTCGAAGGCATCGAGCTGGCCACGCAGGGCCTCGAAGCTCATGGCGCCGATCACGTCCGCCCATTGGCTCAAGCGCGTTGCGTCATCCAGGGACAGGCAGCTCAGGCCGGTCATGCACGGGGTGCCATTGACCAGGCACAAGCCGTCCTTGGCGCCCAGTTTGACCGGTGCCAGGCCAACCTCGTCCAGGGCTTGCTGCGCCGGCATGATCTGGCCGCGATAGCTGACCTGGCCGACGCCCAGCAAGCTGATGCTGATATGGGCCATGTGGGTCAGGTAGCCCACCGACCCCTGTTTCGGCACCTGGGGCGTGATGTGCTGGTTGAGCAGGGCCAGCAGCGCCTCGACCACCTTGCGCTGCAGGCCTGAACAGCCCTGGCAGAAATTGATGATCGCCGCGCAGATGATCGCCCGGGTCTGTTCGTCCGACAGTGCGGCACCCACGCCGCAGGCATGGCTGAGCAAGGTGTTGCGCGACAGCTGGCTGAGTTGTTCGTCCTGTAGCGAGACATTGCACAAGGCGCCCAGCCCGGTGTTGACGCCATAGGCACGCTCACCACTGGCAACGATGCGCTGGACGATCGCCTGGGCGTTCTCGATCCGCGCCCAGGCCGATGGGGCCAGCTCAAGCTTCGCCCCATGCCGCGCCACGGCCACCACGTCCTGCCAGCGCACGGGCGTATCGGCGATGATGATTTTTTCGGCAAACGACATACACGCGGTTCCTTAATGCGAAGCTACGCGGCGCTGGACGAAACGATCGACATAGTCGTCCGCAGGCTGGTAGAGGATTTCCTTCGGCGTGCCGACCTGGATCAGGCGACCGTCCTTGAGAATGGCAATGCGGTTGCCGATACGCACCGCTTCATCCAGGTCGTGGGTGATGAAGACGATGGTCTTGTGCAGGGTTTTTTGCAGTTCCAGCAACTGGTCCTGCATTTCGGCGCGGATCAGCGGGTCGAGCGCACTGAAGGCTTCGTCCATCAGGATGATGTCGGTGTCGGCCGCCAGGGCACGGGCCAGGCCGACGCGCTGGCGCATGCCGCCCGACAGCTGGTGCGGATACGATTTCTCGTAACCCTTGAGGCCCACGGTGGCGATCCAGTGCAGGGCACGCTCGGTGCAGGTGGCCTTGCTCTCGCCACGGACTTTCAGGCCATAGGCGACGTTGTCCAGCACCGTGCGGTGCGGCAACAGGCCGAAGCTCTGGAACACCATGCTGATCTTGTGCCGGCGGAATTCGCGCAGGGCGTCCATGTCGTACTGCAGGATGTCCTCGCCATCGACCAGGATCTCGCCGCTGGTCGGGTCGATCAGGCGGTTGAAGTGCCGCACCAGGGTCGACTTGCCCGAGCCCGACAGGCCCATGATCACGAAGATCTCACCGCCGCCGATGGACAACGACAGGTCGTTGACCCCGACCACGCAGCCGGTTTCTGCCAGCACCTGGTCCTTGGGTTTTTTCTGGCGGATCAGCTTGAGGGCATCCTCGGCGCGGGCCCCGAAAATCTTGAAGACGTTCTTCACTTCGATCTTGTTCATCATCTGCTTGGCGCTCATTTGCCCACCCCATGCCGTGGCCGGCCATAGGCCTGGGTAATGCGGTCGATCACAACCGCCAGAATCACAATGGCCAGGCCCGCTTCGAGGCCGCGGCCCACGTTAAGGGTCTGGATGCCGACCAGCACGTCTTCACCCAGGCCACGGGCACCGATCATCGAGGCGATGACCACCATCGACAGGGCCATCATGGTGGTCTGGTTGATACCGGCCATGATGCTCGGCAACGCCAGTGGCAGCTGCACGCCAAACAGTTGCTGCAGGCGATTGGCACCAAAGGCATTGATCGCCTCCATGACCTCGCCGTCCACCTGGCGAATGCCCAGGTCGGTCAGGCGAATCAGCGGCGGCGCGGCATAGATGACGGTGGCAAAGATCGCCGGAACCTTACCCAGGCCGAACAGCATCAGCACCGGAATCAGGTACACGAAGCTGGGCATGGTCTGCATGATGTCGAGCAGCGGCATCAACACCGCCCGCAAGCGATCGTTGCGCGCCGACAGGATGCCCAGCGGAATGCCGACCAGCACCGATATCAGCGTGGCCACCAGCATCAGTGCCAGGGTCTGCATCAGCTTGTCCCACAGTCCTACCGCCCCGACCAGGAACAGCAAGCCGACGATCACCGCCGTGGGTACGATCTTGCGGGTGGCGTGCCAGGCAATACCGCCGACGACGGCCAGCATCAGCCACCAGGGCGTTGCGCGGAGCAGGCCTTCGAGGTTGACGATGGCCCACAGCAGGGTGTCGGAAATGTGCCGGAACACGTCACCGTAGTTGGTGACAAGCGCGTCGACCCAGCCATTGACCCAGTCGGCAATGGAAAACGTGAAGTTCTTGGGAAACATGGGATTCTCTCGAGCAAGTGCATGAAGCGGACTGCTGTATGGCGTGCCCGGCAGGCGCCGGACCCGCTCACACCCTCAGAGTGCCGCGTCTACCTTTTTGGCTGCGTCTTCGCTGACCCAGCTGTGCCAGACTTCGGGGTGCTCCTTGAGGAACAGCTTGGCCAGCTCCGGCGACTCGATATGCTCCTTGCTCATGCGCCCCAGGTTCTGGTTCAGCAGGTCGATCGGCAGGTTGACCTTTTCCAGCACCGCCACCAGCTCCGGCGCCTGCTCGTGGAAGGTCTTCGATACGCCCACCTTGATGGTCACGGACTTGTCCACGCCGGGTTTCTCGTCCAGCTTGACCAGGTCGGCCTGGCCCATCAGCGGGGTTGGCGACCAGTAGTAGAAGAGAATCGGCTCGCCACGCTTGTAGCTCGACAGCACGGCGGCATCCAGTGCCGGGCCGGTGCCCGGGCGGAAGTTGGTGTAGGTGTTTTCCAGGCCGTAGCTCTTGAGCATCTCACTGTTGTCCAGCTCGCAGGTCCAGCCAGCCGGGCAGTTGTAGAAGCGGCCCTTGTCCGGTTCTTCCGGGTCCTTGAACACCTGGGCGTATTGGCCCAAATCGGCGATGTTCCTGAGGTTCGGTGCCTTGGCTTCGAGCTTGCGCTTGGCGTCGCCTTCAATCACATAACGCGGCACATACCAGCCTTCGACCGCGCCGACCACCGGCGAGCCGACGCCGACCACCTTGCCGGCAGCCGCCGCCTTGTTCCAGACCTCGCTGCGCCCTACCCACTCTTCGGCAAACACCTGGATATCGTTGCTGCTCAGGGCGTTCTCCATGGAAATGGAGTTACCCGGCAGGCTGTCGGTATCGCAGCCATAGCCATTTTTCAGTACGAACTGCATCACATCCGTGAGCAGCATCCCGCTTTCCCAGTTCAAACCAGCGAATTTCACCGGCTTGCCAGACTCGCACCAACCAGCCGCCTGGCTGGCGCCAGCGGACGCCAGCAGCCCGAAAGAAAGTGTCGTGGTCAGCAGAGCCTTTGTAATTGTCATTGTGACGCTCCCAAACATGATGATCACTGCGCAGGAGAAATATTTCACAACAAAAAAAAAGGATAAAATAATAAGTCCTGATGCATCACAACGGAAAAAGCTATGAAGTTCACCCTGCGACAACTTCGCTATGCGCTCGCAGCGGCCAAGCACGGCAACCTGACCACTGCTGCCATGGAGCTTCATGTTTCACAACCGTCCATCTCGGCCGCCATCACCGAGCTGGAGGAGGTACTGGGGCAAGCGATCTTCATCCGCCAACGGGGCCTGGGCATATCGCTGACCCCGTTCGGGCGTACCGTCATGGTCCAGGCCCGGCGCGTGCTGGCAGAGGCCCAGACGTTTGCCGAAATCCACGCCAATGCCGGCGAGTGCGTCGGTGAACTGGTGGTCGGCTGCTTTGAAGACCTGGCGCCCTATTGCCTGCCGCAAATCGTGCGGCGGATGCAGGAGTCCTGCCCAAGAGTCACGGTCGACATGCGCGATGGCAGCTTCGATTACGTGGGCAAGCGGCTCAGTGAAGGGGCGATCGAACTGGCAATCACCTACGACCTGGGTTTGCCGCCGAACACGCACACCACCGAGCTGTGCCAGCTGACCGCTCAGGTACTGCTGGCGGCCGATCACCCGTTGGCCAAGGAGCCACGTGTCAGCCTCAAGGCGCTGGCCGAATACACCTTGGTGGTCACCGATCAGGCGCAAAGTTGGCAGCATGTGCTGGACCTGTTCAGCTTTTACGACCTTACCCCCGCCGTTGTGCACCGTGTGCGCACCTTCGAATTGCAGCGCAGCCTGGTCGCCAATGGCTTTGGCGTGGCGCTGATCTACACCCGGCCATTTGGTGACCGTAGTTACGATGGGCAGGCGCTGGTCTGTCGGCCGACCGAGGAAAAACTGCCCACCCATAGCATCGTCCTGGCCCATGACCAGCGCTATCCGCTGACGCCTTCTGCTGAAGCATTCAAGGCGCTGGCAGTGGCTTGGTTTGCGGAACGACCGTCGTTTGCCTCCGAGTGAAAGCCCGTCATCCGGGCCGGTTAGAAATCGCACAATTGTTCGGTAATCGCACAAATTCCTCTCCGCCCCCTCTACTGTTGCACCGTATTGCGGCACGCTATGGACAAGTCAGCACATAACGCCAACGCGCTGAATGGCCCCACCGCGTCAACGCGCGGACAGGTCGACAATCCATACTCCAGGAAGAACCAGGAGCTCGCTGTGATCAATAAAACGTTTGAGTCCATCGCCAGCGCGGTGGAAGGGATTACCGACGGTTCGACCATCATGGTCGGTGGCTTCGGCACCGCCGGGATGCCATCCGAACTCATCGATGGCCTGATCGCCACCGGTGCCCGCGACCTGACCATCATCAGCAACAACGCCGGCAACGGCGAGATCGGCCTGGCCGCTCTGCTGATGGCCGGCAGCGTGCGCAAGGTCATCTGTTCCTTCCCGCGCCAGTCTGACTCCTACGTCTTCGACGAACTGTACCGCGCCGGCAAGATCGAACTGGAAGTGGTACCGCAAGGCAACCTGGCCGAACGTATCCGCGCCGCAGGTTCCGGCATCGGTGCATTCTTCTCGCCGACCGGCTACGGCACCCTGCTGGCCGAAGGCAAGGAAACCCGTGAGATCGACGGCCGCCAGTACGTGCTGGAAATGCCGCTGCACGCCGACTTCGCGCTGATCAAGGCGCACAAGGGTGACCGTTGGGGCAACCTGGTGTACCGCAAGGCCGCGCGCAACTTCGGCCCGATCATGGCCATGGCCGCCAAGACCGCCATCGCCCAGGTCGACCAGATCGTCGAGCTCGGTGAACTGGACCCGGAACACATCATCACCCCGGGTATCTTCGTCCAGCGCGTGGTCGCCGTTTCCGGTGCTGCCGCTTCTTCGATCGCCACCGCTGTCTGAGGCCTGCCATGACCATCACCAAAAAGCTCTCCCGCACCGAGATGGCCCAGCGCGTGGCCGCAGACATCCAGGAAGGCGCCTACGTCAACCTGGGCATCGGCGCCCCGACCCTGGTGGCCAACTACCTGGGCGACAAGGAAGTGTTCCTGCACAGCGAGAACGGCCTGCTGGGCATGGGCCCAAGCCCGGCGCCGGGCGAGGAAGACGATGACCTGATCAACGCCGGCAAGCAGCACGTGACCCTGCTCACCGGCGGTGCCTTCTTCCACCACGCCGACTCGTTCTCGATGATGCGCGGCGGCCACCTGGACATCGCCGTGCTGGGCGCCTTCCAGGTCTCGGTCAAGGGCGACCTGGCCAACTGGCACACCGGCGCCGAAGGTTCGATCCCCGCCGTGGGTGGTGCGATGGACTTGGCCACTGGCGCCCGCCAGGTGTTCGTGATGATGGACCACCTGACCAAGTCCGGCGAAAGCAAGCTGGTGCCCGAGTGCACCTACCCGCTGACCGGCATCGGTTGCGTCAGCCGCATCTACACCGACCTGGCCGTGCTGGAAGTGACCGCCGATGGCCTGAAAGTGGTCGAGATCTGCGCGGACATCGACTTCGACGAGCTGCAGAAGCTCAGTGGTGTGCCGCTGATCAAGTGATCCGCGACACCCCCGGCCGCTTGCCGGTGAAGGGGCTGCTACAACGAAGACCCGTTGTAGCAGTCCGATCTGGTGACGCCTGCGGCCACCAGGCCGCTAGCGCTGAATAGCCCCCACGCTCCGCCTCTGCTCCCCCCCCGATCCAACACCTCGCGCCAACTCGATGCCATGGGTGACATGAGTTCACCTGTGCTTTGAGAAGTGATCGTTTGAGTCGTTCAAATCGCTGAAATCTAATGGTTGGAAACCAACAAGAAGCTCGCACGGAAGCGATCAGCGACAGAGATAACTACAAGATGACTCCAACGTTCTCGTTAATCGTCCTGGGCACCGCGATATTCCTGATCGTGGTGATGATCAGCAAGCTCAAGGTCCACCCCTTCCTCGCCCTGCTGGCCGCAAGCCTGGTGGTCGGCATCGGCACCGGCATGCCGCCTACGGCCATGGTGGCTGCTTTCGAAAAAGGCATGGGCAGCACGCTCGGCTTTCTCGCCGGGATCATCGGCCTGGGCAGCATCCTGGGCAAACTGCTGGAAGAATCGGGCGGGGCCAAACGTATCGCCACCACGCTGCTGAACCTGCTGGGCGAACGCAACGCATCATGGGCGATGATGCTGGTGGGCTTCATCGCCGGCATCCCGGTGTTCTTCGAGGTCGGCTTCGTGTTGCTGATTCCGCTGATCTACGTGGTCGCCCGGCAAACCCGCATCAGCATGCTGTACCTCGGCGTGCCGCTGGCCACCTCGCTGATGGTGGTGCACTGCATCCTGCCACCGCACCCGGCGGCCACGGCCATTACCGGCATGCTCAATGCCGATATCGGCACGGTGATCCTCTACGGCCTGATCGTGGGTCTGCCCACCGCCATCATCGCCGGCCCGATCTGGGTACGCTTTGCCTGCGAGCGTGGCGCGACGCCAGCGCAACAGGCCTTCCTAGTCGCACGCAGCGAGGTCCAGGCCGACGACCAACCGCTGCCGGCCTTCGGCATCACCCTCGCCACAGTGCTGCTGCCGCTGCTGCTCATGGTCGGCAAGACCTTGGCCGTCACCGTGCTGGCCAAAGGTACCCCACTCTACGAATGGGTGGCCTTCATTGGCAACCCGCTGATCGCCCTGGCGCTGTCGGTGGTGTTCGCCTACTGGGCGCTGGGCCTGCGTCGCGGCCTGGACATGGCGCAGTTGCTCAACCTGACCCAACGCTGCTTCCCGCCCCTGGCCGGCATTCTGCTGATCATCGGTGCCGGTGGCGCCTTCAACGACATGCTGGTGGGCAGCGGCATCGGCAAGGCACTGGCTGACGTGCTCAACCAGACCCAGCTCAACCCGATCATCCTCGCCTGGCTGATTGCCGGGATCATGCACTTTGCCGTCGGCTCGGCCACGGTGGCCATGATCAGCGCGGCCGGCATGGTGCTGCCGATGCTTGGCCAACACCCCGAATACAACCGGGAAATCCTGGTGATCGCCATCGGTGCCGGGGCCATTGGCTGGACGCACATTACCGACTCGGCGTTCTGGGTGGTGAAGGAATACCTCGGCCTGTCGCTGAGCGATGCGCTGAAGAAATTTACCGCAGCGACCGTGCTGGCCTCGGTGATTGCCTTGTGCCTGACCCTGCTGCTTTCGAAAATTGTCTGATCTACTGTGCAAAGACTGCGCTACAGGTGAAATCATGATTCACGGAAAAACCTTGCAAGCCTGGCAACAAAGCCACCCGATCATTGCCGAGCTGGTCACACTGAAGGAAACCAGCTGGTTCAACCCTGGTATTGCCAAGGCGTCAGAGGCGTTGAACGACGTGGGCCTGACCGCTGCCGATGTGCAAGCCACGAGCGAGCGGCTGCAGCGGTTCGCGCCCTACCTCGCCACCGTTTTCCCCGAAACGGCCGCCACCGGCGGGGTTATCGAGTCGCACATCGCCCCACTGCCGAAGCTTCGCCAGCAGCTGATCGAAGAAGGATCACTGCAGCATGTGGGCAGCTTGTGGCTGAAAGCCGACAGTGACTTGCCCATTTCAGGCTCCATCAAAGCCCGGGGCGGCATTCATGAGGTGCTCAAGCATGCTGAGGACCTGGCGTTGGCCGCCGGCCTGATCACACCCTCCGATGACTATGCGGTACTGGCCAGCGAGCAGGCACGCGCGTTCTTCAGCCACTACAAGATCGCCGTGGGTTCGACCGGTAACCTGGGCTTGTCGATCGGCATCATGAGCGCGAAGCTGGGCTTCCAGGTCAGCGTGCACATGTCATCCGACGCCAGGCAGTGGAAAAAAGACAAACTGCGCGCCAACGGCGTAACGGTGATTGAACACGCCTCCGACTACAGCGTTGCCGTCGAGCAAGGCCGCCAGCAGGCAGCGTCCGATGCCAGCTGCTATTTCGTTGACGACGAGAACTCCCCACAGCTCTTTCTGGGCTATGCCGTTGCCGCCGAGCGCCTGGCTCGACAGTTCGACCAGGCCGGCATCAAGGTGGACGCCGATCACCCCCTGTTCGTCTACCTGCCCTGCGGTGTCGGCGGCGGCCCTGGCGGCGTCGCCTTCGGCTTGAAGCTGGTCTTCGGCGATGCCGTGCACTGCGTGTTCGCCGAGCCCACCCACTCGCCCTGCATGCTGCTGGGGGTGTACACCGGCCTGCATGATGAAACCAGCGTGCAAGACTTCGGCATCGACAACATCACCGCCGCCGACGGCCTGGCGGTCGGGCGCCCGTCCGGGTTCGTCGGCAAAGCCATGCAGCGACTGATCGATGGCTACTACACGGTGACCGACGAAGAACTCTACCGTCTGATGGTGATTGCCTTCGAGCAGGACAAGGTCAAGCTGGAACCCTCTGCGCTGGCCGGCGTACCCGGCATGGCTCGGGTATTACAGGCGAGTGAGTATCTGGCTCGTCAGGGACTCTCCCCGGCCCAACTGCAGCAGGCGACCCACCTCGTCTGGGGAACGGGTGGCAGCATGGTGCCGGACGATGAGTTCAACGCCTACCTGGCGAAAGGGCGAAGCCTTCCGGCTTCGGTGTAACAGCAGTCGATGCACTGCACAGAAGGATTGGCCAATGAACAGACCCGGCCGCGGGACCATCTTGAAACTCAACGGCTCGCACCTGGGCAGTCTACATGTGTTTCTGGTGGCCGCACGGCACCTGAGCTTCTCTCGCGCAGCCGATGAGCTGTGCCTGACGGCCAGTGCCGTGAGCCATCGCATCAACCGTCTGGAAGATGAGCTGGGGTTCAAGCTGTTTCACCGCATGCCGCGCAAGGTCAGCCTCACCGAAGACGGCGAGCGTCTGTTCAGCGTGATGCAGCGGACCATGGACGAACTCGGCGAGGCCTTGCAGGAGCGCGCACACGCCGAGATCGCCGGCCAGCTGACCTTGTATGTACGCCCGTCCGTAGCACAGTGCTGGCTGGTGCCGCGGCTGGCACAGTTCACCGCCCACTACCCTGATATCCAGCTGGATATCAGGGTAGGCAACGAGAGCATCGATTACCGCACGCGCAAGATCGACCTGGTCCTCTGTTACTCGGACGGGCATCACCCCGGGTTGCAGAGCATCCACTTGATGAACGAACGGATCGCCCCGGTGTGCTCGCCCAAGTACGCAGAAACCCATGCCTTGGCAGGTGACCTGCGACAGGTGGAACAGTGCACCGCGTTGCATGACGTTGCGGCCTGGGACAACGCCGCATTCGATGCAGAATGGCAGCTCTGGGCCAACAGCACAGGTGCCGGCATCAAACTCCCGCGCCGGTTTCTCACATTCGATCGTTCAGACCTTTGCACGCTCGCTGCGCTGAATCACACCGGCATTGCCATTGGTAGGGAGCAACTGGTCAGAGAGCGTATTGCGCAAGGTGAGCTGGTGCTACCGTTCGGCGACTTTGTGGATGCTTCCAGCTACGGCTACTTCCTAGTCTTCCCCCATCACGACCCGATGCCCAAAAGGTTACAAGTATTGATCGACTGGCTTATCGAGTGCGCCGCCAGCCAGGGCTTCGCAACCAACACCCATGCTTGCTTGCCCCTTTGATGGAGTCGATACTCAGGGTTAACCTTCCATTGCTTTAATCAATACCCATGCGCTACTCCCCCGAAGCCCTCGTCGCCTTTGTCGAAGCCGCCGCCCTCGGCTCCTTCTCCGCCGCCGCGCGCAAGCTGCGCAAGAGCCAGTCGACCATCAGCATCGCCATCGCCAATTTCGAGGCCGACATCGGTTGCCCGCTGTTCGACCGCGCCGGTCGTCACCCGACGCTCAATGCCGCCGGCCATCAGGTGCTGAACCACGTCGAGGCGATCCTCGATGCCAGCGCCAAACTGGATGCCTTGGCCGTGCGCCTGGCTGACCAGGTCGAACCGCTAGTGTCAGTGGTGATGTCCGACAGCTACAGCGTGACCTTCCAGGGCGCGGCGATGGGCCGCTTCGCCGAGCACTACCCGCATACCGAGCTGCGTTGCGGCCCCTCTGAAGACGCCGACGTGATCGACCTGGTGCAGCAAGGCCTGGCACATATCGGCATCCTCGCCGCCCAGGACCGTTACCCGGCAGACGTCAGCGTGGCGCGGCTGCCCGAACAGGCGGAGTTCTGCCTCTATGCCAGCAGCGAACACCCGCTGGCAAAGCTGCCGGCGTTGCAACCGCAGCATCTGGAAAACGAACGCCAGCTGTACATCAAGACCTACGCCCCGAGCCTGCCCCATGGCCACGGCCAGGCCTGGTCGGCTCCGGACTACCTGACCTTGCTGGAGTTCGCCGTGCGTGGCTTTGGTTGGGCCGAGCTGCCGAAGGCGCTGGTGGCGCGCTTCGGCAGTGGCCTGGTGGAGTTGCCCATGGCCGGTTACCCGCGGCGGGTGGCCATGGATGTGGCCTGGTCGCGCCAGCGGGCACTGGGGCCCGCCGGGCAGTGGCTGGTGGGGCAGCTACTGGGGCGCTAGGCCCGCTCGCCCTGCCCCGCCCGCACTTCGCGCCGGGCCTGCCGGCGCTCGAACCACAGGTAGATGGTCGGCGTCGAGTACAGCGTCAGCACCAGCGACACCAGCAACCCGCCAACAATGGCGATGCCCAGTGGCTGGCGCAATTCGGCGCCGGCACCGTGGCCGAAGACCAGGGGCACCGCGCCCAGCAGCGCCGCCAGCGAGGTCATCAGGATCGGCCGCAGGCGCAGCAGGCACGCGGCCCTTACCGCCTCGACCGCCGTCAGACCGCGACTGCGGGCATCGAGGGTGAAGTCGACGATCATGATCGCGTTCTTCTTGACGATGCCGATCAACAGGATGATGCCGATCATCGCCAGGATCGACAGGTCCAGGCCGCTGAGCCACAGCGCCACCAGCGCGCCGAAGCCTGCCGACGGCAAGGTGGAGATGATGGTCAGCGGGTGAATGGCGTTTTCGTACAGCAGCGCCAGGATCACATACACCGTCAGGATCGCCGCCAGGATCAGCCACGGCTGCGACTTCATGGCGTCCTGGAACGCCTGGGCCGAGGCCTGGAACGAGCCCTGCACGGTGTCGGGCATGCCGAGCTTGGCCGACACCTGCTGCACCGCCGTCACCGCATCGCTGAGCGCCATGCCGGGCGCCAGGTCGAATGACAGGGTGATGCCCGGGAAAACGCCCTGGTGGTTGATCATCACCGGCACCAGCTCGCGCTCGACCCGGGCAAGCATGTTCAGCGGCACCAGGTCGCCGCTGGCGGCACGCACGTACAGGTGCTCAAGGGTCGACAACGATTCCTGCCAGTGTGGGTCGAGTTCGAGGATCACGTGGTACTGGTCCAGCTGGGTGAACATCGTCGCCACCTGGCGCTGGCCAAAGGCGTCGTACAGCTGCGGACGTTACGGATGAAAACTTAGGTGAGCCTGAGGGTCCTGCATGCAGGCTTGGAAAGCTTAGAAGTCCACCTTGCCCCGGCCCGCCTTGACCGTGCTGCGCCTGGCTTTGCCTTCGAGGCGGCGGGTCTTCGAGCCGAGGGTCGGTTTGGTGGGGCGGCGCTTCTTCTCGGTCTTGCCGGCCGTGATGATCAACTCGGCAAGGCGCGCCAGTGCGTCAGCGCGGTTCTGCTCCTGGGTGCGGTACTGCTGGGCCTTGATGATCAACACGCCGTCGCCGGTGATGCGACTGTCCCGCAGCGCCAGCAGCCGCTCCTTGTAGAACGCGGGCAGCGACGACGCGGGAATGTCGAAGCGCAGGTGCACGGCGCTGGACACCTTGTTGACATTCTGCCCACCGGCGCCCTGCGCGCGGATGTAGCTCAGTTCGATTTCGGCATCGGGCAGATGCACGTTGTTGGAGATGGTCAGCATGGCGTGGCCCTTGTGATTGCCCCCCCATTATCACAGGCTTCAACGCTCGTGTATTTCACCAATGCGTGTTTGATTGCCGCTTGCGCCAGCTGTCAGGCAAAGCGTTCGACCTGCGCTGGCGTGCGGCGCATCAGCACCTTGCCGTTGCGCACCGACACCAGCGCATGGCCCTGGCTGCGAACCATCTCGTAGTCATCCGGCGCCGATAGCAACAGCAGGTTGGCCGGCCGTCCGACCTCGATGCCATATCGCTCGCCAAGGTTGAGGGTGCGGGCGCTGTTGTCGGTGATCAGGTCCAGGCTGCGTTGCAGGTCTTCGTAGCCGAGCATGTGACAGATGTGCAGCCCGGCTTCGAGTATGCGCAGGATGTTGCCGTTGCCCAGCGGGTACCACGGGTCGACGATGGAGTCCTGGCCGAAGCACACGTTCATCCCGGCGCGGTCGATTTCGGCCACGCGGGTCAGCCCGCGGCGCTTGGGGTAGCTGTCGAAGCGCCCTTGCAGGTGGATGCTTTCGGTGGGGCACGAGACGAAGTTGATGCCCGACATCTTCAGCAGGCGGAACAGCTTGGAGCAGTAGGCATTGTCGTACGAGCCCATGGCCGTGGTATGGCTGGCGGTCACCCGCGCGCCCATCCCGCGCACCCGCGCCTCTTCGGCCAGCACTTCGAGGAAGCGCGACTGCGGGTCGTCGGTTTCATCGCAATGAACGTCCACCAGGCAGCCGGTGCGCTCGGCCAGGTCCATAAGGAACTTGATCGACGAGACGCCCTGGTCGCGGGTGTTCTCGAAATGCGGAATGCCGCCGACCACGTCGGCGCCCATGGCCACCGCTTCGGTCATCAGTGCCCGGCCATTGGCGTATGACTCGATGCCCTCCTGGGGGAAGGCGACGATCTGCAGATCGATCAGATGGCGTACTTCCTCGCGCACCTCGACCATGGCCTTGAGCGCGGTGAGCTTGGGGTCGGTGACATCTACATGGGTGCGCACGTGCTGGATGCCATGGTCCACCAGCATGCCGATGGTCTTCTTGGCGCGGGTCTTGATGTCGTCGTGGGTGGTGATTGCCTTGCGTTCGGCCCAGCGCTCGATGCCTTCGAACAAGGTGCCGCTCATGTTCCACTTCGGCTCGCCGGCAGTGAGGGTGGCGTCGAGGTGGATGTGCGGCTCGACGAAGGGTGCCACCACCAGGTTCTGCTGGGCATCCAGGTCATCCGGGCCGGCCAGTGCGGCCACGTCAGCCTGAGGTGCGATGGCGGCGATGCGTTCGCCGTCCAGTTCGATGCGGAACAGGCCGTTCTTGCCACGCAGGCGGGCGTTGATGATGTTCATGGCGTTACTCCTTACCTTGGTCTTCATTCATGCGCCACACAAGCATGGCGACAGAAGCGTTCATGCGAAACAACGGGTCGTCGAGGGACTGCCCGCTCAGTTGTTCGATGCGTTGAATGCGCTGGTTGATGGTGTTGCGGTGCAGGCCCAGGCGCTGGGCGGCCTTGAGCCCGTTGCCGTTTTCCTTGAGCAAGGCGTCGAGGGTGTGCACCAGTATATGCGGCTGCTTGCGCCCGGGGGTGATCAGCGGGCCGAGGGTCTGGGCGACGAAGTCATCGATCAGCGACCGGTCGGCGATACCTTGCAGCAGGCGCAGCACACCCAGCTCGCTGAAGTCGCAGAAGCCGTTAGCCGGGTGCAGGTGCTGCGCCACTTCCAGGGCCTGGCGCGCCTCGCTTAGTGCCTGACGGTAGTGGCCGCAATCGGCAGCCGGGCTCGACAGGCCCATGTACAGTGCAAGCTCGCCTACCACCGTGCTCAGTTGCCGGTGCAGTGTGGCCAGGGTCACCGGCAGGTCGGCAGCATCCGCCAGAAGCAGCACCTGCAGGTCGCCCGGCAGTTGCGCCGTGACCGTCCCCGGTCGTTCGCGGCACCAGGCTTCGAGCTGGTCTTCCAGGGCCTGGCGGGTAGCCTGCCAGAGGCGCTCGCCCTCGGCCAGGCCATGGCGCTCGAACAGCGGCTCAACGTGCAGCAAGCGCAGCGCCACCACGCGACGCGGCTCATCCAGTGCCAGTTCAAGGTGCGCCGCACGCTGGCGGGCAATGGCCAGGCTCGGGTAGTCCCCGCTGAGCAACTGGCCGAGGATGTCGTTGCGCGACCGGCGCACCTGACTCATCTGCACCAGGGCCGTGCCGATCAGGTGGGTGACGATTACCATCTTCAGGGCATAGGGCTGCTCGATCAGCGGCAGGCCCAGTTGCTCGGCACGGGCGACCACTGCCGGCGGGATGCTTTGGATGAAGGTGCCACCGGTGAGGATCACCATCCCGGCAATCCCCACAGCCTCACCGTCCTCGACCAGGCTCAGCAGGTTCGCCTCGCCACGCGGGTGGTTGATGCCGGTGACGAACACCAGTTCGCCGCCCATGACCCACTCGGCAATGCCTTCGTTCTCCGCCACATAGGGCCAGCGCACCCGCCTCTGCAGGTTGCGTGCACCGGCGCGCACGGTCATCTCCTGCAGGCCTGGCAAGTGCAGGATCTCGTCCAGCGCCAGGCTCACGGCTCGACGCCCGCCTGGCCCAGTGCCCGGCGCCGGCCGCTGATTTCTAGCAGGAAGATGTAGCACATGGCCGAGGCGCCGATACCCACCAGCGGCGCTACCCACGGCGAGGCATAGGCCAGCACCGCACCCAGCGCATAGGCCCCAAGGCCCAGGAGGTTGTAGCGCGGCAGCTGCACCGAGGCCAGCGCCGGGTACTTGCCGCGGTGGCGATACCAGAAGTCGGCCATGATCACCCCGCCCACGGGCGGAATGATCGAGCCCAGCAGCACCAGGAACGGGATCAGCATTTCATACATGCCGCCGATCGCCAGCACGATGCCCACCGCAGCCGCGACAAGCGTGGCGGTGCGCCGGCGCTCGCTGCGCAGCAAGTGGCAGGCCGCTGCCGAAACGTTGTAGATGGTTGGGCCCTGGATGGTCCAGAGGTTCAGGCAGAGCATCACCACCGCCGCGAACGACAGGCCTTGCAGCATCATCACTTCGACGATGTCGGCCTGCTGGTAGACCATCGCGCACCAGGCCCCGGCGACGACCATCAGGCCGTTGCCGAGCAAGAAGGCAACGATGCTGGCCACCACCGCCACCCGCCCGCTGCGCGACAGCCGGGTCCAGTTGGTGGCCTGGGTGGCCCCGCTGGCGAAGGTGCCGAAAACCATGGTCACCGCTGCCGAGAAGGTCATGGTTTCATGGGGCACCACTGCCGCCAGGCCGGCAAAGCCCCCGGCATCGGCGGTGGCGATGTACATCGACACCAGCAGCAGCGCGAACATCAGCGGCACCGACACCCGCGACAGCAGGTCCAGGCCCTTGAAGCCGATGATCGCGGTAATGCTGAAGCCCAGGCCGAACAGAACCATCAGCGGCACGGTGAAACCGCCTGCCAGGCCCAGCAGCTTGACCAGCACGATCGCCACGGTCGCGGTGCCCCAGGCGTACCAGCCAAGTTCTGCGAAACCCAGCAGGAAGTCGGAAAGCCGGCTGCCCGCCTCGCCGAAACAGAAGCGCCCCATCAGCACGGTGTTCAAGCCGCTGCGCGAGGCGATGAAGGCCAGGGCTGCGGCATACAACGCCAGCAGCGTGTTGCCGACGGCGGCGACCCACAGCATGTCGACGAAGTTGAAGGCCATGCCCAGCTTGCCGCCAGCGAACATGGTGCCGGTGAAGAAGGTAAAGCTGAACAGCACCATGGCAATGGGCAGCAGCCCCTTGCGCGAGGATGGCGGGGCTTCGCATAACGGGAATTCGGTAGGTGAGCTCATGGCACGGTGCTCCGGGTTGTCGTTGCGACTAGGGGAGCAATATGCGGACCGCTTTTGCCAAGCGCGAAAAACGGAAAATTTGCGGGCAATCGGCACAACCATCCCTGTTCGCTCTGCACACTTTTTATCGACTTGAAGAATGCAATCTGTGCGTCAAGACCTGTTTTGAGGCGGGCGCGCACCAAAGCGGAACAACACTGGGTAGTTTTCACCCAGTCTGCCGCTGGCGGTGCGCGCGCGGGCCGTCATTCACTGGAGTTGACGTCCACCTCTTTCCAGCTGTCATCCGGGTCGAAGCGCTTCATGGCCTTGGCGATCTTGTCGCCCTGCGGCCCCAGGTCCTTTTCGAACACCTGCCCGTCGTGGCTGATCATGAAACTCATGACACCGCTATCGTCGTATTTCGCCGGCCAGGCGACCAGGGCGAAGCCGCGACTCATCTGGTTGCCGATCAGGTAGCTGTAGGCGCCACCCGGCGCCGATGGGCCTTGGCCATCGAGTATGCGGAAGTGGTAGCCGTACCAGGCATCACCCACCACATCCTTGCCGAACAGCGGCCCCAGCGGGCTGATCTCACCGCCCGCTTCGTCCTCCCAGAACAGGCCGTCATGCTTGCCGGGCGTGCTGAAAATCTGCTGGGCATATTCCAGTGCGCCGTTGCCGTTGCGGTCCTTCGAGGCGTAGTCCATCTGTGCGTCGTGATAGGCCAGCACCGACTGCAAGGCGGCCAGTTCGTTGCGGCCGATGCGCCGGGCGCGGATTTCGGCGCTACCGGCCTTGAGGTCGAAGCGCCAGCCGTTGGTAGTCTGGGTCAGCGGAATGGGCAAGGTCCAGTGATCGGGGCCCACGGCCAGGATGGCCTTGTTGTCGCCCTGCTTGTCGATCTGATGCTCGGCCTTGTACTGCGCCAGGAAGGTATCGACATCACTGCGTTGCACACCGCCACGTGGTATGTAGGTGCGCCAGTCTTCACCGAGCAACTGCCCCAGGCGCGCTTCGTCGGCATGCTCGACGCCCAGCGCCTGAACGAACGCTTCGACCGCTTTATCGGGGGTCGGGAATGCTTCCTGCGCCGTGGCCAGGTTTGCCCAGGCCAGGCCCAGGCCGATCAGCAACGCAGCAATCGTTGCCTTGTTGTTCATCGACGGCCACCTCCACCACCGCGACGCATCGGCGCACTGGGCCGTGATATCTGATGCCCTGCTACTCGCGAGGCATTGGGCCGCTGGGCGAACGACTGGCTGGTACGACCGCGGTCGGCCTGGGCCAAGGTGCGCGACGGCGAACGTACCCCGTCGAAGGCATTGTTGCGGGCCCTGCCTGCACTGTTGCCCGGGCGGTTCTGCACAGCCTGCCTGGCCTGGCCTTCACCCTGGCGGTGCTGCTCGAGGTTGCGCGCCTGCTGGTTGTCACGGCTATTGCGCGGTTCTGCGCGGCGATCGGCGAGGCGCGCGTCGTTCGCGCCACCTTGCATGCGGTTGCCCACACCGCCTTCGGCCCGGGCTTCGCGCGCACTGTTGAGGGCTTCGCGGTTACTGGTGGCCGGGCGCTCGATACCGGCGCGGTCCATCGAAGCCTTGGCGCGGTCACGGGCCTGGGTGCGTTGGGCATCATCGCCACGGAACGCGGCGCGCTGGTTGGCCCCGTCGAGCTGGCGTCCGTATAGTTGGCGGCTGCGGTTGTCGCGGTACGGCACGCCATCGCGGTGCACGGCATTGTGCTGCCACTTGTTCTGGTTGTTGCTGATGCGGTTGTTGACGTTGATGTTGTTGTAGCGATTGACGTCGATATCGACGTCACCGTGGCCCCAGTCGCAATCGCCCCACAGCGAATTGACGATTGCCACGCCGGTACCGAATGCCAGCCCGGCCATCAGCGCAGTGCCCGCGGAGTACATCGGCGACGGCGGGTAATAGACTGGCGGAGAGGCCGGATAGGCCCAGGTGCCGTAGGCAGTGTTCGGGTTGTAGGTGGGCACGTACACCACCTGCGGATCGGCCGGCTGAATGATGAGGGTACTGGTCGACGAGCTGCTGGCAGGCGCGGCCTGCGAATGGCCCGAGCTGGCTGGCGCCGGAGCCGCTGCGGGTGGGGCCTGTACGGTGACGTTCTGGTACTGGTTGCTCTGCAGGTTGCCGGCTGCCTGTGCCTGATGGCGCAGGCGCTGCACACCAGCCATCACGTCATCCGGTTGCGCCAGGAAGGCATCGCCCAGCCGCTGGACCCAGACCGGGTCCTGGCCGAGCACCACCAGCACCTGCGGGAACGCTACCAATGCCTGCACGCTCGGGTCCCAGGTCTGCTTGGCCACCTGCTTGACCGCGTCATCGCCCTGAGCCTTGGGGTTGGCCTTGGACCAGGCCACCGCCTCGGTCACCTCGCCCGGGTAGGTCGAGGCCATCAGCACCTGGGCCAGCAGCGCATCGGGATACAGGGCAATTGGCGCGAGCATCTGGTCGAGCTGCTCCTGGTTGAACACTGCCTGCTTGGCTTCGGCAGGTGCTGGATCGCGTGCTGGCGGGTCGTCGGCCAATGCCAGGCTGGTTACACCGTTAAGGCTAAGCACCAGCGACAGGACGCATAACAATGGCAGGCGCATCGCAGTTCCCCATCTGGCCAAGATATGTGAAATGAATGACTTGCAACCCAGGCAGACGACACCGTGCGATAAGGGTAGCAAAGGGGCAGCTTTCAACCACTGCGATGCAACTTGCAGCAACCTCAATAGTCACTATCGACACCACCAATTTCTACCCATCGCCTGCAATCAATAACCTAGCCCCATCGATTCCCACCGTCCGAATCCTGGAGCTTCCCCCGATGAACACCACGGCCCGCCTGCTGCTCGCTGCACTCTCTGCCACCGCTATCGCCGTGCTCACCGGTTGCGCCAGCCACCCCGAACTGCGCCCCTACACCGCCGAGGAAACCCGCCAGTTGCAACTTGAGTCCATCCAGCGCCAGAGCCTGTCACTGGACGAGTACGAACTGCGCAAACGCGTCATCGAGCGTTCTACCAGCCAGCAGGCGGTCACTGATGTCGCCGAGAATCAGCCTGCAATCAAAGGCTGAGTTGAAAGAGCGGATCAGCACACTATCATGGCCCTGGCCGGACTGATCGTCTTCAGTTCCTGTCACCGAGGCTGGCCAATGATCGATCACCTGGACCATCTGGTCCTCACCACCACCGATGTCGAAGCCTGCACCGATTTCTACACGCGCGTGTTGGGCATGCATCTGGAAACCTTCGGCAATAACCGCCTGGCGCTGCGCTACGGCAACCAGAAAATCAACATCCATGTACGCGGCCATGAGTTCGAGCCCAAGGCGCATCTGCCGGTACCCGGTGCCCTGGATCTGTGCTTCATCAGCCAGGTCAGCCTGGAACAGGTGATCGCTCACCTGCAGAAGGTGCAGTGGCCAATCATCGAAGGCCCCGTTGCTCGCACTGGCGCAACCGGCCCGATCCGCTCGGTGTACGTACGTGACCCTGACTTGAACCTGATCGAAATCGCCGAACTACTCCCTGCCTGACAGCCTTGGTTCCCAGCATGCGCGGTCTTTGTAGGAGCGGCCTTGCGTCGCGAAAGGGTCGCGTAGCGGCCCCGGCAATCCCCGCTGCGTAGCTGATATTCCTGGGGGCGCTACGCACCCCTTTCGCGACGCAAGGCCGCTCCTACAAAAAAGCCGGTGCAAACCAGGCGCGGTTCACTGGCCCAGGGGTACTCGAGCACGGTATCCTTGCCCGCTCAAGCGCACGCCTTCCAGGACGGTGACCATGACCAGGCCCTTGCTGTTGCTGACGATGGCCCTTCTCGCGAGCCCGCCACTGCACGCGCAACAGATCCAGCGCCAACTGGGCGCTTTCGACTTCAAGCTCGGCACCACGCCCACGCGCAGCATGGCCCAGGGGCTGATCTCGCCGACTGCGGTGGGCGCCTTCCACGGCGGCCTCGACCTCAGCCACCCCAGCGGCTGGTACTTCGGCCAGTACGCGCCGAGCATGGGCGTGACGCCCGACTCCACCCTGCGCCTGGACAGCTACACCGGCTACAAGCACCACTTCGACAGCACCCTGGGTTATGAAGTGGGCCTGATCCACTACAGCCAGCCGAATATCGCTGGCGCCGACAGCTTTGCCCTGTATGGCGGCATCTCGGTGCTGGGCAGCCGTTTCGGCGGCGCCTGGCGCGATAACCCGGACAACCGCACCGGCACGCTGTTCGCCGACTTTGGCCAATTGCCGTTGTTCGATGTCGACCTGACCGTCAAGCTCGCCCACCACCGCCTGGGCACCCCCTTCACCATCGGCGACGGCAGCCAGATCAACGGGTTTTCCGACTGGTCGCTGGAGCTGTCGCGGCCATGGCTGGGCATCGACCTCAACCTGATCTACAGCAACTCCGACCTCAGCGGCAGCGGCTGCGACGCCTATGCCGGCATCAACACTTACTGCGAAAGCATGGTCACCCTCAAGGCCCAGCGCAGCTTCTTCTAACGCGGCCTGATCGGCAGCAGCGCCAGTGCCACGCCACCGAGCACCACCAGCGAGGCGAGCAGCAGGCGCAGCGACATCGGCTCGCCGATCAGCACCACCCCGCCCAGCGCGGCGATGACCGGCACACTGAGCTGCATGGTCGCCGCCTGCTGGGCACTGACCTGCTTCACCACCCCGTACCACACCGCATAGCCCGCGCCGGAGGCCAGCACCCCCGAGGCCAGGGCATACAGCAACCCTGCCGGGCTGACATGGGTGCGCGCCAGTGCCAGCATGACCACGCCAAGCACCAGTAACAGGGGCAGACTGCGAACGAAGTTGCCGGCGGTGTCGGCCAGCGGGTTGGGCGAACCTTTACCCAGCAGCGAATAAGCGCCCCAGGCTACGCCGGATGCCGCCATCACCAGGGCACTGAGCAACGGCGGTGCTTCAGCACCCGGCAACAGCAGCAGGACCAGGCCGGCGAACGCGATCAGCATGCCCAGCAAGGTGCGTGCGCTGAGGCGCTCGCCCCTGAGCCAGGCAAAGGCGAACATGGTGATCTGCACGGCACCGAACAGCACCAGGGCACCGACGCCGGCCCCCAGTTGCAGGTAAGCCACGGAAAACAGGTAGGCATAGAGGTACAGCGCCAGACCGCCCTTCCAGCTGCCACCCAATGCCATGCCCGGCTTGCGCAGGCGAATCAGCAGGAGCAGGAACGCCGCACCGCTGGCCAGGCGCACCACGGTGAACGACTCGGCATCGATCGCCCCATCGCGCAGGGCCAGGCGGCAGAAAATCGAGTTGGCGGCGAAGGCCACCAGACTGAACAGCGCTGGCCAAAGCCAGGATTTGTTGCCTTGACCGGCGATGGCGGTGGTGCGGGCACTCATGGTGTGATCACCTCTGAGATGGAATTTCTTGTTTGTGGGTGTTTTAAAGCCTTTATCGAGATCCCACAACACCGGATCATGTACAGGCAAGCATTGATGCCAGGAAAACCGCCATGCTCCCAGACCGCCTGAACGCCGACCTGACCCTGCCCGCCATCATGCACGGTGCCGACCTGCCCTGGCTGGCCAGTCCGCTGCCTGGTGTCGAACGTCGCCCGCTGTTTCGCATCGGCGGTGAAAAAGCCCGCGCCACCAGCCTGGTGCGCTATGCCCCCGGCAGCCACTTCAGCGCTCACCAGCACCCTGGCGGCGAGGAGTTTGTGGTCCTGGAAGGTGTGTTCGAAGATGAGCGCGGCCAGTACCCCGCGGGCAGCTATGTGCGCAACCCGCCTGGTAGTGCTCACGCGCCACGGTCTGGCGAGGGCTGCACGATCTTTGTTCGCCTGCAGCAGTTTCATCGTGAAGATGGCGATGAGCTGGTCGCAACGTTATCGGAGCTGGGCGATCAACTGCTGTTCTCGAACGCCCATGAACAGGTGTATCTGAAGCACGTGCAACCCGGCGCCCCTATCCATCTGTACAACCCGCGTGGACTGGAATGTCTGCTTCTGCAAGGCAGTCTGGACGGCGCGGACTTCAGCCTTCAGCCGCTGAGCTGGATGCGCCTGCCGGCAGGCACGCCCTTGCAGGCAAGCGGCGGCGCTCAGGGTGCTCGTTTCTGGATCAAGGACGCAGCACTCACCCTGGGCTTCTGATCTTGCGCTGTACGCCCCGCCACCCCTGCTCTTGCTCTTGCTCTTGCTCTGCTTTTGCTTCTAGCGCGCGATAGTTCAGCAAACGCCGAA
Organism: Pseudomonas sp. SMN11; assembly: GCF_052041945.1. Classification (NCBI taxonomy): domain Bacteria; kingdom Pseudomonadati; phylum Pseudomonadota; class Gammaproteobacteria; order Pseudomonadales; family Pseudomonadaceae; genus Pseudomonas; species Pseudomonas sp. SMN11. The sequence continues at coordinate 45,867 of NZ_JBKGGW010000033.1, forward strand.
TGCGACTTCAGGAGACCTGCGCTCGGCCTCCTGAAGTCGCACTCTGCGTTTGCTGAACTATCGCGCGCTTAGAAGCCAAAGCAAAAGCAGAGCAAGAGCAAGAGCGGGAGCAAGAGCAAGAGCAAGAGCAAGAGCAAGAGCAAGAGCAAGAGCAAGAGCAAGAGCAAGAGCAAGAGCAAGAGCAAGAGCAAGAAGCGGCTAGCGCCGCTGAGATCAAGTTTCTGGCATCAACGTCGCAATCAACGCCCGCACCGTCCCCGGCAACGCCTCCAGCTCCCGCACCAGAATGCTCCGCTCGCGCACCGCCCACGGCTCATCCAGGCTGATGGTCACCAGCTCCATGGTCTGGCTGTGCCGCAGCGCCGCCGACTCGGGGATGATGCCGATACCCACGCCCGCCTCCACCAGCCGGCAGATGGCCTCGAAGCTCGACAACTGGATACGCAGCGACAGGTTCAGGCCCATGCGCTCGACATGGTCACGCAGGAAGCTCAGCAAAGTGCTGCCGTCGTGCAGGCCGATATGCTGGAAGTCCAAGGTCTGTTTCAAGGTCACCGTCTTGCGCCCTGCCAGTTCATGCCCGGCCGGCACGATCAGCACCAGGCGGTCGGTGCTGAAGTGCATCACCTGCAAGCCGCTAGCCTCCACCGGCCCGGCAATAATGCCCATGTCGCTGCTGCCATCAAGCACGCCGCGCACGATGTCCCGCGACAGGCGCTCCTGCAGGTCGACGGTCACCCCGGGGCGCTTGGCCATGAAGCCGGCCAGCACTTCAGGCAGGAACTCGGTGACCGCAGTGGTATTGGCGAAGATGCGGATATGGCCGGCCAGGTCGGTGCCGAACTGGGTGAACTCGGCTTTCAGGTAGTCGACCTGGCGCATGATCAGGCGGGCATGCATGAGCAGTTTGTGCCCCGCCGGGGTCAGTTCGACGCCGCGGCTGTCGCGGTACAGCAGACGCGTATCGAGCTGGGCTTCGAGGGCCTTGATCCGGGCACTGGCGGCGGCCGGCGATAGGAACGCCCGGCGCGCACCCTGGGTCAGGCTCGGCGACTCGCCGATATGGATGAAAAGCCGCAGGTCTGCCAGGTCGAAATGCATGGGGAGGTCCGGTCGTGGCGATGGCGTTCAGCATACATGAACGCTGCCTTACACAAATGCAAATTCACAGAATGCCGGGCGCCTCGCATGATCGGCCCATAACAACAAATGCAGAGGCCCACGGTATGACTGCTTCCCACCCGCCCATTGACTACAGCGCCTGGATCGGCCGCACGGAAGAGGCCGTCGATGAGCTCAGCCGCAACCTGATCAAGCGCATCGCCGCCACCTTCGGCGAAACCGCGCCTGCCGCCGGCCAACCGCTGCCACCGCTGTGGATGTGGTGCTTCTTTCAGGAGCCGGTGGCCGAGTCGCAGCTGGGCACCGACGGCCACCCGGCACGCGGCGGCTTCCTGCCCCCGGCCGACAATCGTAACCGCATGTGGGCCGGCGGCCGGGTAGAGTTCATCGCCCCGCTCAAGGTCGGTGCCGAAGCCCATCGCCTGTCGACCATCCTGCACATCGAGGAGAAACACGGCCGCACCGGAGCACTGCTGTTCGTCACCGTGCGTCACGACTACTCGCAACACGGCCAGCTGTGCGTGCGCGAAGAGCAGGACATCGTCTACCGCGAGCCCAACCCGCCCAAGCTCGACAGCGCCCCGGCCGACGCGCCAGCCGACTGGAGCGAAGCGGTCACGCCGACGCCGACGCTGCTGTTCCGCTACTCCGCCGTGACCTTCAACGGCCATCGCATCCACTACGACGTCCCCTACGTCAGCGAAACCGAAGGCTACGCCGGCCTGGTCGTGCACGGCCCGATGATTGCCACCTTGAACCTGCGCGCATTCATCCGCGCCAATCCCGGCAAGCACGTGCGCCATTTCGCCTACCGCGGCGTGCGCCCGCTGACCGTACCCACCCCGTTCGAAGTGGCCGGGCGCATCATCGCGCCAGGCCAGGCCCAGCTGTGGGCCGGCAATGCCGCTGGCGTGGCGCAGAGCGCCGACGTGCTTTTCGACTGATACCAGAAAGGGAACACCCCAATGCATTCTTACGACAGCGATGACCTCAATGCCATCCGCGAAGGCGTGCGCGCCTTGTGCGCCGAGTTCGACGCCAGCTACTGGCGCAAGATCGATGAAGACAAGGGTTTCCCGGAAGCCTTCGTCAAGGCCATGACCGATGCTGGCTGGCTGTCGGCGATGATCCCCGAAGAATACGGCGGCTCGGGCCTGGGCCTGGCCGAGGCCTCGGTGATCCTCGAAGAGGTGAACGCCTGCGGTGGCAACTCCGGCACCGTGCACGGGCAGATGTACAACATGTTCACCCTGCTGCGCCACGGCAGCGAGGAGCAGAAGCGCCACTACCTGCCCAAGCTCGCCAGCGGCGAGCTGCGCCTGCAGTCGATGGGCGTGACCGAGCCCACCACCGGCACCGATACCACCAAGATCAAGACCACCGCCGTGCGCCAGGGCGACAAGTACGTGATCAATGGCCAGAAGGTGTGGATCTCGCGCATCCAGCACTCGGACCTGATGATCCTGCTGGCGCGCACCACGCCCTTGCCCGAGGTGAAGAAAAAGTCCGAGGGCATGTCGATTTTCCTGGTCGACCTGCGTGAAGCCATCGGCAACGGCCTGACCGTGCAACCCATCGCCAACATGGTCAACCACGAGACCAACGAGCTGTTCTTCGACAACCTCGAGTTGCCGGCCAGCAGCCTGATCGGCGAGGAAGGCAAGGGCTTTCGCTACATCCTCGACGGCCTCAATGCCGAACGCACACTGATCGCCGCCGAGTGCATCGGTGATGGCCGCTGGTTCGTCGAAAAGGCCAGCGCCTACGCCCGTGACCGCGTGGTGTTCGGCCGCCCGATCGGGCAGAACCAGGGCGTGCAATTCCCCATCGCCGAAGCCCATATCGAAATCGAGGCCGCCGATCTGATGCGCTGGCGCGCCTGCGCCGAGTACGACAGCGGGCAGAACGCCGGAGCCAGCGCCAACATGGCCAAGTACCTGGCGGCCAAGGCCTCGTGGGAGGCGGCCAACGCCTGCCTGCAGACCCACGGCGGCTTCGGCTTTGCCTGCGAATACGACGTCGAGCGCAAGTTCCGCGAAACCCGCCTGTACCAGGTGGCGCCGATCTCTACCAACCTGATCCTGTCCTACGTGGCCGAGCACCTGCTCGAGCTGCCACGCAGCTTCTGAGGGCCTGAGCATGCAAGCTACCCAAGCCCTGGCGGGCTTCCTCGCCGACCTGCAATACGCACAGATTCCTGGTCATGTGCTCGACCGCACCGAAGACCTGTTCCTCGACTGGCTCGGCTCGGCCCTGGCCAGCCAGGACGCACATCCGATCCCGTTGTTCGAGCGTTACGCCGAACGCATGGGCCCTGCCCAAGGCAGCGCCCGCGTGCTGACCAGCGGGCGCAGCTCATCGCCCTACTTCGCCGCGCTGGTCAACGGCGCCGCCTCGCACCTGGTCGAGCAGGACGACCTGCACAACAGCTCGGTGCTGCACCCGGCCACGGTGGTGTTCTCCGCCGTGCTTGCAGCGGCCCAAGACCTCGACAAGTCCGGCCAGGACCTGCTGCTGGCCAGCGTCGCAGGCTATGAGGCAGGCATCCGCATCGGTGAGTTCCTCGGCCGTTCGCACTACCGCATCTTCCACACCACCGCTACCGTCGGCACCCTGGCCGCTGCCGTGGGCGTGGGCAAGCTGCTGGGCTTCGACAAGGAACAGTTCATCAACCTGCTCGGCAGCGCCGGCACCCAGGCCGCCGGGCTCTGGGAGTTCCTGCGCGATGCTGCCGACTCCAAGCAGCTGCACACCGCCAAGGCCGCCGCCGATGGCCTGCTCGCCGCCTACCTGACCGCCGATGGGCTGAGTGGCGCGCGCAACATTCTCGAAGGTGACCAGGGCCTGGCCGCTGGCATGTCCAGCGACGCCGACGCCGCACGCCTGAGCGACCGCCTTGGCAGCCGCTGGGCGCTGGCGGAAACCTCGTTCAAGTTCCACGCCTCGTGCCGCCATACCCACCCCGCCGCCGATGCGCTGCTGCAGCTGATGCAACGCGAAGGCCTGAAGCATGAGCAGATCGCCAAGGTGGTCACCCGCGTGCACCAGGGCGCCATCGATGTGCTCGGCCGGGTCACCACGCCAGCCACCGTGCACCAGGCCAAGTTCTCCATGGGCACTGTGCTGGCTCTGATCGCCGTGCACGGCAGCGCGCAGCTCATCGAATTCCGCGACCTGGCGCTGACCGACCCACGGGTTGCCAGCTTCCGCGACAAGGTCGTGATGCAGCTGGACGCCGAAGTGGATGCCGCCTACCCCGCCCGCTGGCTGGGCCGGGTCGAAGTCACCTGCAACGATGGCCGCCACTTCAGCGCCGCCATCGACGAACCCAAGGGCGACCCCGGCAACACCCTTTCGCGCCCGGAGCTGGAAGCCAAGTTCCAGCGCCTGCTGGCCTATTCCGGTGCCCGCAGCCCGGCCCAGGGCCAGGCCCTGATCGAGCAGGTCTGGCAGTTGCGCGATGCGCACTCGCTGGCCGCACTGCACTGATGACGAACAGGTGACCCCATGACCCAAACTGCACCCCGCCCGCTGGACGGCATCACCGTCGTCAGCCTTGAGCATGCCATCGCCGCGCCCTTCTGCACCCGCCAGCTGGCCGACCTGGGCGCCCGCGTGATCAAGGTCGAACGGCCCGGCAGCGGCGACTTCGCCCGTGGCTACGACCAGCGCGTCGACGGCCTGGCCTCGCACTTCGTGTGGACCAACCGCTCCAAGGAAAGCCTCACACTCGACCTCAAGCAGGAGGCTGCCGACGGCATCCTCGACGCCCTGCTGGCCAAGGCCGACGTGCTCGTGCAAAACCTCGCACCCGGGGCCGCCGCACGCATGGGCCTGTCGTTCGACGCCTTGCACCAGCGCTTTCCGCGCCTGATCGTCTGCGACATTTCCGGCTATGGCGCCGGCGGCCCGTATGAAAAGAAAAAGGCCTACGATCTGCTGATCCAGAGCGAGGGCGGCTTCCTATCGGTGACCGGCGGCCCCGGCGACGGGGAAATGGCCAAGGCCGGCTGCTCGATCGCCGACATCGCCGCCGGCATGTATGCCTACACCGGCGTACTGTCGGCACTGCTGTTGCGCGACAAGACCGGGCTGGGCAGCCGCATCGACGTGTCGATGCTGGAGAGCCTGGTGGAGTGGATGGGCTACCCGATGTACTACGCCTACAACGACGCGCCGCCCCCACCGCGCGCGGGCGCCTCGCACTCGACCATCTATCCGTACGGGCCGTTCCCCACCGGCGGCGGCGGCACGATCATGCTCGGCCTGCAGAACGAACGGGAATGGGCGGTGTTCTGCGAAAAGGTACTGCTCGACCCGGCGTTGGCCAGCGACGACCGCTTCAGCGCCAACTTCAAGCGCTCGGAAAACCGCGAGGTGCTGCGCCAGATCATCGTCGAGCGTTTCGCCGCCCTGTCGCTCGACGAGGTGGTGGCGCGCCTGGAAGACGCCCAGATCGCCAACGCCCGGGTCAACGACATGCACGGCGTGTGGCAACACCCGCAGCTGCAGGCTCGTGACAGCTGGCGAGAAGTCGACAGCCCGGCCGGCAAGTTGCCGTCGCTGCTGCCTCCGGGGCGCAATGCCGCCTTCACCCCACGCATGGACGCCGTGCCGGCGCTGGGGCAGCACACCGTGGGCATCCTCGCTGAACTGGGCCTGAGCGCCGAACAGCGCGCCAGCCTGGCCGCAGGAGGCGTTGTATGAACGTGGTGCGCTCAGCCCTGTTCGTGCCTGGCAGCCGGCCCGAACGTTTCGCCAAGGCCCTGGCGACAAGTGCCGATGTGGTGATCGTCGACTTCGAGGATGCCGTCGAGGAGGCGCTGAAGCAGCAGGCCCGCGACAACCTGGCGGCGTTTCTGCAGGCCACGCCGCAGGCCTCGGTGTGGGTGCGGGTCAACGCGCCACAGCACCCGCAACACGCCACCGACCTGGCCTTCTGCGTGCAGCAGCCGGGGGTCGCCGGGCTGCTGTTGCCCAAGGTGGAGAACGCCACCCAGGTGGCGGTGGCCTGGCACGGCGGCAAACCCGTGTGGCCAATCATCGAGAGTGCAAAGGGCCTGTTGGCACTGGCGCAGATTGCTGCGGCAGAAGGTGTCGAGCGCTTGTCGTTCGGCAGCCTCGACCTGGCACTGGACCTGGGGTTGAACACCGAGAGCGAGGCGGCCCGACAGTTTCTCGACCAGGCGCGCATGGCCGTACAGCTGCATTCGCGGGGGGCCGATCTGGCGCCGCCGCTGGATGGGGTGTTCCCGGCCATCGCCGATGCCGAGGGGCTGCGGCGGGCCGTGCGGCATGCCTATGACATGGGGTATGGCGGGGCGTTGTGCATTCATCCGCAGCAGGTGGCAGTGATTCATGCAGCGCTGGCGCCGAGTGCCGAGGAACTGGCGTGGGCGCGGCGGGTGCTGGCGGCGAGTGAAGCAGCCAATGGCGCCGGGGCCTTCCAGCTGGAGGGGCAGATGGTCGATGCGCCGGTGGTGTTGCGGGCGCAGCGGTTGCTGGCTGAGGCGTGAAACCGAACAATGTGGGAGCGGCCTTGTGTCGCGAAAGGGCCGCAAAGCGGCCCCAGCAATCTATGCACCAACGCTGATATCTGGAGCCGCGCTGCGGCCCTTTCGCGACGCACGGCCGCTCCCACAATGATCGCATAGGCGGCGTTCATCTATGCCGAACGCCGCCTTATACAAATGCTAATTCTCCACACGCAGCCCGTTGGTCCATCTTTACCCCACTCCTCCTACAACAATAAATCAGAGGTGACACCGATGTTGAAGCTGACCCAGGCGCTGTTCTGCGCCGCCGCAGTGTCCATGGTGGGCCTGGCCCAGGCCGCCGACCCGATCGTCATCAAGTTCGCCCACGTGGTGGCGGACAGCACGCCCAAGGGCCAGGGCGCGCTGATGTTCCAGAAGCTGGTCGCTGCCGACCCGCAACTCAAGGACAAGGTCAAGGTGGAGGTCTACCCCAACTCCTCGCTGTTCGGCGATGGCAAGGAAATGGAAGCCCTGCTGCTCGGCGACGTGCAGATGCTGGCGCCCTCGCTGGCCAAGTTCGAGCACTACAACAAACAGGTGCAGATCTTCGACCTGCCGTTCCTGTTCAACGACCTGGCCGCCGTCGACCGCTTCCAGCAAGGCCCGCAAGGCAAGGCGCTGCTGACTTCGATGGAAGATAAGGGGATCCGTGGCCTGGCCTACTGGCACAACGGCCTCAAGCAACTGTCGGCGAACAAGAAGGTGATCCTGCCCAAGGACGCACGCGGCCTGAAATTCCGCGTGCAGGCCTCCAGCGTGCTCGAGGAGCAGTTCAAGGCAATCCGCGCCAACCCGCGCAAGATGAGCTTCGCCGAGGTCTACCAGGGCCTGCAGACCGGCACCGTCAACGGCACCGAGAACACCTGGTCGAACTACGAGAGCCAGAAGGTCAACGAAGTGCAGCCGTTCTTCACCGAGACCAACCACGGCCTGATCGACTACATGGTGATTACCAACGCCAAGTTCTGGAACGGCCTGCCTGAGGACGTGCGCGGCGAACTGCAGACGATCATGGACGAGGTCACCGTCGAGGTGAACAAGCAGGCCGAGGCCCTCAACCAGACTTCCAGGCAGAAGATCATCGACGCCAAGACCAGCGAGATCGACCCGCTCACCGCCGAGCAACGCCAGCAATGGCGTGAGTCGATGCGCCCGGTGTGGGAGAAGTTCTCCGACCAGATCGGCGCCGACCTGATCAAGGCCGCCGACGACGCCAACAAGCCGTCCTGACCCCGCCTGTGCCCTTCCCCGGCCGCCTGTTGTGCAGGTGGCCCGCCCTCTCTCTGTCTGGAGAATCCTTATGCAATCGCTCAGGCGTGTCTGGGAGCACTTCGAGGAAGGCATGATCGCCTTTCTCCTGGCGGCCATGACCTTGGTGACCTTCATCTACGTGGCGCTTAACAACCTCTACACGATGTTCTACAGCCTCAGTGATCACTGGGCTTTCGCCAGCGATCTGCTGCTCGGCATCGGCGACCACCTGATGGCCTACGCCCAGGAAATGACCTGGAGCATCGCCCTGACCAAGGCCCTGTTCGGCTGGCTGATCTTCTTCGGTATCGCCTATGGCGTGCGCACCGCCGGCCACCTCGGCGTCGATGTGCTGGTGCGGCGCACGCCGAAGCCTGTGCAACGGGTGCTGGCGATGATCGCCTGCGCCTGCTGCCTGGCCTATGCCGGGCTGTTCCTGGCGGCCAGCATCAAGTGGGTGAGCGCGGTGCTGGTGGCCGGCATCGGTGCCGAAGACCTCGACCGCTACGGCATCAAGGTCGGCCATATCGCGCTGATCGTGCCGCTGGGCTTTGCCCTGGTAATCGTCCGCTACCTGGAAATCCTCTACCGCCTGTTCACCCACCGCCAGTACGGCCTGGGCCTGGCCGACGAGGCCGCCGAAGCCAGCAAGCTGGCCAATCCCGGTGAGGAGCACCACTGATGACGGTTATCTGCCTGTTCCTGCTGCTGTTCGTGTTCATGTTCCTCGGCGTGCCGATCGCCATCTCCCTGGGCCTGTCGGGGGCGCTGTCGATCCTGATGTTCAGCCAGGACTCGCTCAGCTCACTGGCGATCAAGCTGTTCGAGACCTCCGACAGCTACACCTTCCTGGCCATCCCGTTCTTCCTGCTGTCGGGCGCGTTCATGACCACCGGTGGCGTGGCCCAGCGCCTGATAGACTTCGCCAACGCCTGTGTCGGCCATATCCGTGGTGGCCTGGCGATTGCCGCAGTATTGGCGTGCATGCTGTTCGCCGCGCTGTCGGGCTCGTCGCCCGCGACCGTGGCTGCGGTCGGCTCGATTGCCGTGGCCGGCATGGTGCGCTCCGGCTACCCACGTGAGTTCGGCGCCGGGATCATCTGCAACGCCGGCACCCTGGGCATCCTGATCCCGCCGTCGATCGTCATGGTGGTGTACTCGGCGGCCACCGAAACCTCGGTCGGCAAGCTGTTCATGGCCGGCGTGGTGCCAGGCATCCTGCTCGGCGTGTTCCTGATGATCACCATCTACATCGTCGCCCGAATCAAGAAGCTGCCGGCACAACCACGGGCCAGCTTCGCCGAATGGCTGAGCACCGCCCGGCGTGCGTTCTGGGGCCTGTTGCTGCTGGTTATCATCCTCGGCGGCATCTACAGTGGCATGTTCACCCCCACCGAAGCGGCGGCGGTGGCAGCGGTGTACTCGGCGTTCATCGCGCTGTTCGTGTACAAGGACATGCGCCTGCGTGACTGCCCGAAAGTGCTGCTGGAGTCGGGCCGGCTGACCATCATGCTGCTGTTCATCATTGCCAACGCCATGCTCTTCGCCCATGTGCTGACCACCGAGCAGATCCCCCAGCAGATCACCCAGTGGGTGATGTCCGAGGGACTGACGCCGATCGGTTTCCTGATCATGGTCAACATCGTGCTGCTGGTGGCCGGCAGCTTCATGGAGCCGTCGGCGATCATCCTGATCCTGGCGCCGATCTTCTTCCCGATCGCCATGAAGCTGGGCATCGATCCGATTCACTTGGGCATCGTGATGGTGGTGAACATGGAGATCGGCCTGGTGCACCCGCCAGTGGGGCTGAACCTGTTCGTCACCTCGGCGGTGACCGGGCTGACCCTGGGGCAGACGATTCGCGCGGCGTTGCCGTGGCTGTCGATCTTGCTGCTGTTCCTGGTGCTGGTGACCTATGTGCCGTTCATCTCGCTGGCGCTGCCGGAGTGGTTGGGTATGCCGTAGCCCCGGCCTGGAATGCTGCCCTGTGTAGGAGCGGCCTTGTGTCGCGAAAGGGCCGCAAAGCGGCCCCGGCGATTTGTGCTGCGAAGCTGAGATCCTGGGGGCGCTTCGCACCCCTTTCGCGACACAAGGCCGCTCCTACAAAAAGCTGTTATATGCCGCCACCTGCAAGCAGCTGCGACATCACCCCGGCCAGATCCTTGACCATCACATCCGCCGTCGGCTTGTGCACGATGACGATCTCGTAGCTGTCCACCTCCGGCAACCCCTGTGCCGGGCCCAGCACCCGGTGCTCGCCGGTCGCCGCCCGCGGTGGCAGCAGGCTGATGCCCATGCCGTCGGCCACCGCCGCCTGGATGCCGCTGAGGCTGGAACTGGTGAAACTGATGCGCCAGCGCCGGCCCATGCCTTCGATGGCACTGATCATGTCTTCGCGGTACAGCCCCCGTGGCGGGAAGGTCACCAGCGGAATCGGGTCGAGCTCGAACGCCGGCATGCGCGCACTGTCGATCCACTGCAGGCGCTCGGGCCAGCAGGCCACACCCTCGCGGCTGTTGCGACGCTGCTTGAGCAGCACCAGATCGAGCTCGCCATTGTCGTAGGCCTGGCTGAGGTCGCGGCACAGGCCGCTGGTGACTTCCAGCTTGACCTGCGGGTGCAGGCGGCTGAACGCCGACAGCGCATTGATAGTGCGCCCGCCGACGAAATCCTCGGGCACGCCCAGGCGCACGGTGACCCCGACCATGGCCCCGGCCAGGGCTTCGAGCATCTGGTCGTTCAGCGCCAGCATGTGCCGGGCATAACCGAGCAAGGTCTGGCCGGCGTCGGTCGGCAATACGTCGCGATTGCCGCGTACCAGCAGGCGGTGGCCGACCATGTCTTCGAGGCGGCGCACTTTCTGGCTGATGGTCGACTGGGTCGAGTGCAGGCGCGCGGCGGCGGTGGTGAAGCTGCCGCAATCGGCCACCACCACGATGGCGCGCAACAGGTCGAGGTCGAACAGGGCTCTATTCGATTTAACGCTGATGGACATCTTGGTATTCAACTACTGAATGACAAGATTGACTTCTACCACGCCACTCCAGGCCCGGCAACGCGCTAGTCGCCGAGCGCCACACCCTCGCGCCGCGGATCGGCGCCACCGGACCAACCCTCGGCGGTGCGCTGGATGATCTGCATGCCGCTGGTCATGGTCATCGGCGTGACCTCGTGACCCCAGGCAGCCAGCTGGCGGATCAGCGCCGGGCTGGCCAGCCCCGCCTCCACTTCGGTCCCGGCATTGCGGCTGCCGAAATTGGGCAGGTTGGCCGCCTGTTGCGGATCGAGATGCCAGTCCAGCAGGCCGATGAGCGCCTTGTTCACGTAGCCGATGATCTGCGAGCCGCCGGGGGAACCGAGGCTCGCCACCAGTCCGCCCGAGGCGCGCGAGAACACCAGGGTTGGCGCCATCGCCGACAGCGGCCGCTTGCCGGGCTGCACCCGGTTGGCCACCGGCCTGCCGTTTTCCGCGGGCAGGAAGGAAAAGTCGGTCAGGTGGTTGTTCAACAAAAAGCCGCCGACCATCAAGTGAGAACCGAATGCCGATTCCACCGACGTGGTCATGGCCAAGGCCTGGCCGCTGTCATCGACGGCAGACAGGTGAGATGTGGAAACCCGCAGCGGCGAGCGGTCTGGCGCCAGGGCCAGGTTGACGCCCTGCGGGGTGCCCGGGCGGGCGTGCCTGATGCTGTACTCGCCGACCCGCTTGGCGCGCTCGGCGAGGTAGGCCGGGTCGAGCAACGACTTGACCGGCACCGGCACGTAGTCGCTGTCGGCCAGGTACTGGGCGCGGTCGGCATAGGCCAGGCGCTCGGCTTCGGCCATCAGGTGCACAGCCTGCGGCGCGGGTTCGAGCCCCGCCACGGAGGTTACCTGGCGTGGCGGCAGGTCGGCCAGGTCACGCTGCGCCGAGCTGCGCTGCAAGGCATCGAGGATGCCCAGGGTCTGCAACACGGTCACCCCGCCGGACGACGGCGGCGGCATGCCGCAGATGTTCCAGGCCTTGTACGGGCCACAGACCGGTTCGCGCTCCTTGGCCTGGTAGCGCTGCAAATCTTCGAGCGACAACTGCCCGGCATTGGCGTGGTGACGCACTTGGTCCACCATGGCCTGGGCAATCTCACCGCCATAGAAGGCATCGACGCCCTGCTCTGCGATGCGCTCGAAGGTTTGCGCGAGCGCCGGGTTGCGCAGGATCGTGCCGACGGCCAGCGCCTTGCCCTCTTCATCTAGAAAGTACTTCGCCATGGCCGGCGAGCGGGCAATGAAGGGGTCGCCGGCCACCAACATGTGCAGCCGTTCGGAAACCGCAAAACCATTATGCGCCAGGGCGATGGCCGGCGCGAACAAGTCCTTCCACGGCAGTTTGCCGTGCTGATCATGGGCCAGTTTCAGCGCCCGCAGCACGCCCGGAACCCCCACCGAGCGCCCACCGATCTGTGCTGCGCGAAACGGCATGGGCGAACCATCTGCTTGCAGGAACAACGTTTCCGTCACCCCTGCCGGTGCGGCTTCACGGCCGTCGAAGGCCTGCACGCGCTGGCCATCCCAGTACAGGATGAATGCGCCGCCACCGATGCCACTGGATTGCGGCTCGACCAGGGTCAGCACCATCTGCATGGCGATCGCCGCATCGATGGCGCTGCCACCGGCACGCAGCATCGCCCGCCCGGCCTCGCTGGCCAGCGGGTTGGCGGCCGCCACCATGTGCCGGCTGGCGTGCACCGGCTGCAGGCCGCTGCGGTAACCGGACTCCAGCTCTGGAGGGGTGGGTAGCGGCTGGTCGGCCCAGGCAACAGTGCTGGCAACGGTCAGACAAAGAGCTATGAGCAGCGATATCAGGAATGAGCGGGGCCGTGGCATTGAGGTGCATCCTTTCGGGTGTTCGCCGAAAGGTATTCGGCGCCTGTGAGATCGAGCGCCGCCGGCGCGGCGCATCGCTCCTACGTTTTGTTTCGGGCCAGTTTACCTGTGACAGGCGCGCGCGACCGCCTGATTTATACGACGCGATATTGCGACACGCGCCAAGGCGATCGCGCGCAAATCGCCCAGAAATCATTGGCCAGAAACAAACGTACGAGCGAGCGCCGCTCGCGATGCGTCGCGCGGGCGGCGCTCGATCTCACAGGCGCCGAACCCCTCCCGCCAGGCTCCTCAAGCCACCTCTTCGTACGGCAACCCCACGTAGTTCTCGGCGATGTTTACCAACCCCGCCTTTGAGGTCAGGAAGTACTCGCGGTCGGCCTCTTGCATCTTCTGGTCCCAGGCATCCTTGTGCTCGCCGAAGTCATGCAGCAGCTGGGTCATGAACCAGCTGAAGCGCTCGCCCTTCCAGACCCGGCGCAGGGCCAGCGGCGAATACTGCTCCAGCAGGTCGGTACGTCCCTCGCGATACACCTTGACCAGGATCCGGTACAAGTAGTTGACGTCGGACGCCGCCAGGTTCAGGCCCTTGGCGCCAGTGGGCGGGACGATGTGCGCGGCATCGCCGAGCAGGAACAGATGGCCGTACTGCATCGGCTCGACCACCAGGCTGCGCAGTGGCGCGATGCTCTTTTCCAGCGCGGGCCCGGTGACCAGCTGCTGCGCTACATCTGCGGGCAGGCGCGCCTTGAGTTCGGTCCAGAAGCGTTCGTCGGACCAGTCTTCCACCCGCTCTTCCAGCGGCACCTGCAGATAGTAGCGGCTGCGCGTCTGCGAGCGCTGGCTGCACAGTGTGAAACCCCGTTCGTGGTGAGCGTAGATCAGTTCGTGGTTCACCGGTGGGGTATCGGACAGCATGCCCAGCCAGCCGAACGGGTAGACCCGCTCGTACTCCTTGAGCACGCCCTCGGGGATGCTCTTGCGCGATACGCCGTGGAAGCCATCGCAGCCGGCGATGTAGTCGCAGTCCAGGCGGTGCGTCTGGCCGTCCTTTTCGAAGGTCACGTAGGGCCGTTCACCCTTGAGTTCGTGCGGCTGCACGTTGCTGGCGCAGTAGATGATCGGCGCGCCGCTGGCTTCGCGGGCCTGCATCAGGTCGCGGGTGACTTCGGTCTGGCCGTAGACCATCACCGTCTTGCCACCGGTAAGGCCCTTCAGGTCCAGACGTTGGCGACGGCCTGCAACCAGCAGTTCGACGCCCTCGTGCACCAGCCCTTCACGGTCCATGCGCTCGGCGACGCCGGCTTCGCGCAACAGGTCGACTGTGCCTTGTTCAAGCACCCCGGCACGGATGCGGCCGAGTATGTATTCGGGGGTCTGGCGTTCGAGTATGACGGTGTCGATACCGGCCTTGTGCAGCAACTGGCCGAGCAGCAGGCCGGACGGACCGGCGCCAATGATTGCAACCTGAGTGTTCATTATTTTTATCTCATCAAGAGGGTGTACCCTTGCATTTTTACTGGCTGTAACCGCCAAATAAGTGTGTTATCCGATACAAAAAATGCACTTTTACAAAAAACGTTCGATTAGCGGACAGACGATTACCATATGAGATCCACCCTCCCCGGCGTTCCGCTGTTCCAGTTGTATGGCGAAAACCAGCACTGGTCCGGCACCGACCTGTTGCATTGCGAGTCGATCCCGGCACGCAGCAGCCTGCACCACTGGGAGATCAAGCCGCATCAGCACGCCGAGCTGTTTCAGCTGCTCTATGTCCAGCGCGGCAAGGCCCAGGTGGAAATCGAAGGCGTACGCAGCACAATTATTGAGGCCTCGATACAAGTGGTGCCGCCACTGACCGTGCATGGCTTTCGCTTCAGCGCCGATATCCAGGGTCATGTGCTGACCTTCGGCACCGCGCTGGTGGCCGACCTGGAACAGCGCCTGGGCGCGCCGCTGGGGGTACTGGCGAAAGCGGCGTGTTACCCGCTGGGCAAGGACCGCATCCAGCTGCGCGGCCTGATCGAAACGTTGCAACAGGAATACCAGGGCAACGCCCCCGCGCGGGCGACCATGCTCGAAGCGCTGGTGACCGCGCTGATGGTGTGGATCAGCCGCCGCCAGCAACTGGGGCAGGCCCCGCGCAACCGCGACGAACGTGACCGGCAGTTGCTCGGGCAGTACCTGCGGCTGGTCGAGGCCCATTACCGCGAACACCTGTCGGTCGAGGACTTCGCCGCGCGCCTGAACATCCCCAGCCTGCAGCTCAACCAGCTATGCCGGTCGCTGAGCGGGCAGACCGCGTTGCAGGTCATCCACCAGCGCCTGCTGCTGGAGGCACGGCGCAACCTCATCTATACGCGCATGAGCATCGGCCAGCTGTCGGACAGCCTGGGCTTCAGCGACCCGACCTACTTCGCCCGCTTCTTCAAGCGCCTGAGCGGGCAGACGCCCAATGGCTACAGGCGTGCAGTGCAGCCGGACTGATCCGCTGTGGGAGCGGCGATGCGGCGATCCGACTTGCCCGCGAAAGGGCCATCAGCACCGCCACAGCTGCTTGACGTAAACGTCAACCTGCCCTCAGGATACTGGCATACCCACGTCGAGCCCGAGCATGAGCAGCCAGACCTACAGCATCTCCGACCTCTCCCGCGAACTGGACATCACTACCCGCGCCATCCGCTTCTATGAGGAACAGGGCCTGCTGAGCCCCGAGCGGCGTGGCCTGGAGCGCATCTATTCGGCCCGTGACAAAGTCAGCCTGAAGCTCATCCTGCGCGGCAAGCGCATCGGCTTCTCGCTGGCCGAATGCCGTGAGCTGATCGAGCTGTACGACCCCAGCAGCGGCAACCTCAAGCAGTTGCACAGCATGCTGGCGAAAATTGCCGAACGTCGCGCTCAGCTGGAACAGCAGATGCTCGACATCCACCAGATGCAGCTGGAACTGGACACCGCCCAGGAGCGCTGCGAACAGGCCCTGGCTGCCACCCTGAACAACAACGACAAACGCTGACAGGAACCCCCACCATGCCCATGCCCGCAACAGTCCGCCTGGTCGAAGTCGGCCCCCGCGACGGCCTGCAGAACGAAGCCCAACCCATCAGCGTCGCCGACAAGGTGCGCCTGGTCGACGACCTGACCGATGCCGGGCTGAGCTATATCGAGGTCGGCAGCTTCGTTTCGCCCAAATGGGTGCCGCAGATGGCAGGCTCCGCCGAAGTGTTCGCCGGCATCCACCAGCGCACAGGTGTTACCTATGCGGCCCTGGCCCCCAACCTGCGCGGTTTCGAGGACGCCCTGGCAGCCGGGGTGAAGGAAGTGGCAGTGTTCGCCGCCGCTTCCGAGGCCTTCTCCCAGCGCAACATCAACTGCTCGATCAGCGAAAGCCTGCAGCGCTTCGAACCGATCATGGACGCCGCGCGCAGCCACGGCGTGCGGGTGCGCGGTTACGTGTCCTGTGTGCTGGGCTGCCCTTATGAAGGCAAGGTCAGCGCCGAACAGGTGGCACCGGTGGCAAGGGCCCTGCACGACATGGGCTGTTATGAGGTATCGCTGGGTGACACCATCGGCACCGGCACGGCCGGTGACACCCGTCGGCTGTTCGAGGTGGTGTCGGCGGTGGTGCCCCGCGAGCAGCTGGCCGGCCACTTCCACGACACCTACGGCCAAGCCCTGGCCAACGTGTATGCCAGCCTGCTCGAAGGCATCAGCGTGTTCGACAGCTCGGTGGCCGGGCTGGGTGGCTGCCCTTATGCCAAGGGCGCTACCGGCAACATCGCCACCGAGGATGTGCTGTACCTGCTGCAGGGGCTGGGTATCGAGACCGGTATCGACCTCGACCGGCTGATCGCCGCCGGGCAGCGCATCAGCGCTGTGTTGGGCCGGGCCAACGGTTCGCGGGTGGCACGTGCGCGCAGCGCACAATGAGTTTCATACAGGTGTCACATGAGTGTGGGTGAGTGTTACCGCTCCCACAGTTTTCAGCAAAAAATCGGGTAACAGGGAAACAAATCGACAGATTTTCAGGTCACCCGATTCCATCATTTTCAGCCAACGCCTTGATTTTAAAGGATTTTGAAAAGTTGGCACGGCACCTGCTATATGTTTTGTACAACAACAAGAAAAACGCGATAACCAATAAAAACAACATGTAACGGCTCTGACATAACAAGAACAACACGGCAGAGGCGCAGCAAGCAGATTTTTTTGGAGTCGACAGGCTTTTCAGGGGTTCGCCCCGCGGACTGACACAGAACAATAAAACTACCTGAAGGTAGCGGCAGTCAGGTTCGGATCCACAGGATGAAAGCAAGTCAGCGCTCAAAAAAATACGTTTGCTCTTGACCCCGGATGGGGGTCGCACGCGACACCAAGGCCAGCCTACAAAAACAATAAAAGGCGGCCTCAATAATAAAAAAAGAGCAGGCAACAACGCTTTGAGGGGAGCTTCGGCTCCCCTCAGTGCTTCCTGCCCTCCTCCTCTTTCTGCTTCTCCTCGTCTTGCCCCTCGACCTTCTCCACCACCAGCGGCATCGTGCTCAATACCAACAGCGCCAGTACCGTGCTGATCAGCGCCGTGGCTTCTCGCCCCATGCCCGCAGCAGTACCGATGGCAGCCGTCATCCACAGCCCCGCAGCGGTGGTCAGGCCTTTGACGTGGCTGGTGTCCTGGCCGTTACCCTTGAGAATCGTGCCCGCGCCGAGAAAGCCGATGCCGGCGACGATACCCTGGATCACCCGGCTCAAGGCTTGCTCATCAGCACCGGCCATGCTCGGTGCCAGCACGAACAGCGCCGCGCCCAACGATACCAGCATGTGCGTGCGCACCCCGGCGGACTTGCCTCGGTGTTCGCGCTCGAAGCCCAGTATGGCGCCGAGCATGGCAGCCATCAGCAGGCGCATGAGAATGCGGATGACCTCGCTCTGATCGGTGACATCGGCGAATTCGGCCTGGATGGTTTGCCAGATGAGTTCCATTAATCAGGTACCAGTCTGAGAGGATATTGTGTCTGTGCCGGCCTCTTAGCGGGGCAAGCTCGCTCCTACAGTATTCCGCAACAAGCAGCCCTTGCAGATTCCTGTAGGAGCGGGCTTGTCCCGCGTAGAGGCCGGCACAGGCACCTAAGAAAGTTGACCCTTGCACACCCCGTAAAGTGCCCACCCGGCACCCTGATGCAGCAACCGTCCACCGCCCGCGGTCATAAGCTGTAACCGCCCTCCGGAGGACCCGACCATGCCCATCGAAATCGAAGAAAGCACCCAACACTGCACCCTCATCGGCGACAAACTGCGCATCGAAGGCAAAGGCCATGAAGTCGAGATCATCACCGACGAACAGCTGCACATGTCGGTAGCCATCCTCGCCGGCGAGCGCTTCCCGATCACCGAAGCCGAAGCCGACGCGCTGACCGTGATCGGTGCGGTAGATAGTCGCAGACACCTGAAGGCCAGCACGCCAGGCTCCGTTATCTAAGCCGTCGGCAACATTTGGCGGCAATCTGATACGGTTTTTATCGACCAACCTGAGACTGTGCTGAAAACAGTTCGGGGGCCATAGTGCTCGTGCCTGATCGAGGCCGTAAGAGCACCGACGCCATGACCGATAGAATCCATGCCATCCAGATTGCCACCCCTGGCATCCACACCCGCAGCTTTACCGGCCTGTACCGCACGCTACGGATTGCATTCGCCGGCGCGCTGTTCGTGCTGTTCTTCGGCACCGCCTGGCTCGAGTGGAACGGTCGCCAGGCCGTGCTGTGGGACTTGGCCGACAGCAAGTTCCACATCTTCGGCGCCACCTTCTGGCCGCAGGACTTCATCCTGCTCTCGGCCTTGCTGATCATCTGTGCCTTCGGGCTGTTCGCCATCACTGTCTACGCCGGCCGAGTGTGGTGCGGCTACAGCTGTCCGCAAAGCACCTGGACCTGGCTGTTCATGTGGTGCGAAAAGGTTACCGAAGGCGACCGCAACCAGCGCATCAAGCTTGCCGCCGCACCGTGGAGCCTGAACAAGTTGGCCCGGCGCACGCTCAAGCACAGCCTGTGGCTGGCCATCGGCGTGCTCACCGGGCTGACCTTCGTCGGCTACTTCACGCCGATCCGCCCGCTGGCCCATGAACTGTTCACCCTGCAGCTGGGCGGCGTGGCACTGTTCTGGGTGCTGTTCTTCACCGCGGCCACCTACCTCAATGCCGGCTGGCTACGTGAAGCGGTGTGCTTGCACATGTGCCCGTACGCGCGCTTCCAGAGCGTGATGTTCGACAAGGACACCCTGGCCGTGGCCTACGACCCGCGCCGCGGCGAATCCCGCGGCCCACGCAAGAAAGGCAGTGACGCCCGTGCCCAAGGCCTGGGTGACTGCATCGACTGCACCCTGTGCGTGCAGGTCTGCCCCACCGGCATCGACATCCGCGACGGCCTGCAGATGGCTTGCATCGGCTGCGCCGCCTGCATCGATGCCTGCGACAACGTCATGGACAAGATGGGTTACCCCCGCGGCCTGATTGGCTACAAATCCGAACACAGCTTGCAAGGCGGCACCACCCACTGGCTGCGGCCGCGCCTGCTGGGTTACGTCGCTGCCCTGGTGCTGATGATCGGCGCCCTGGTGATGGCCCTGCAGTTGCGCCCGATGGTGTCGCTGGACGTGATCAAGGACCGCGGCCTGTTCCGCGAGAACGCCCAGGGCCAGATCGAGAACATCTACCTGCTGAAGGTCATCAACAAGACCGCGCAGCCCCAGCGTTACCACCTGAGCCTGCTCGATGCCGAGGGCTTCGAACTGCATGGCACCACCGAGCTCAGCATTCCGGCCGGCGAAATGAGCGAGCTGCCGGTGTCGGTAGCGCTGCTGGCCGAGCGCCCGGCCAGCAGCTCACAGGAACTGGCCTTCGAAATCCGCGACAGCGACCAGCCCGCCGTGCGCAGTGTGGCCCGCAGCCGCTTCGTGGCGCCACTGAACCGCTGATCCCTTACACTGCTTGTTCACCTTGCCTGCCGAGCTCCCATGAAACGCTACGAACGCTTCGCCGACGACATTGCCGAACTGATCCGCTCCGGGGTGCTCGGCCCAGGCCAGCGCGTGCCTTCGGTACGCTATGCCAGCCAGACCCACGGCGTCAGCCCATCCACGGTGTTCCAGGCCTACTACCTGCTCGAACGCCGAGGGCTGATCCGCGCACGGCCGCGTTCGGGCTACTTCGTCAACGCCCACGCCCCGCGCCAGTTCAGCGAGCCCCAGGCGCTGGAGCCACTGAGCGAGTCGACCGAGGTGGACGTCAGCGGCCTGGTGTTCTCCATCCTCGACTCGATCAAGGACCCGAGCACCGTGCCGTTCGGTTCGGCCTTCCCCAGCCCTGAACTGTTCCCGCTGCAGCGCCTGTCGCGCTCGCTGGCCAGTGCCAGCCGGGCCATGGACCCGCGCATGGTGGTCACCGACCTGTCACCGGGAAACCCGCAACTGCGCCGGCAGATCGCCCTGCGCTATATGGTCGGGGGTCTGATGTTGCCGATGGACGAGCTGCTGATCACCAATGGCGCGCTGGAAGCCCTGAACCTGTGCCTGCAGGCGGTCACCGAACCCGGCGATCTGGTGGCCATCGAGGCACCGGCCTTCTATGCCTGCCTGCAGGTGCTGGAACGGCTCAAGCTCAAGGCCGTGGAGATCCCGGTGCACCCGCGCGAAGGCATGGACCTGGCGGTACTGGCCCAGACCCTGGACAAGCACCCGGTCAAGGCCGTGTGGTGCATGACCAACTTCCAGAACCCTGTAGGCGCGAGCATGCCCGAGGCGAAGAAACAGGCCCTGGTCGAGCTGCTGCGCCGCCATCAGGTGCCGTTGATCGAGGACGATGTCTACGCCGAGCTGTACTACTCGCAACAGGCGCCGAAACCGGCGAAGGCCTTCGACACCCAGGGGCTGGTGATGCACTGCGGCTCGTTCGCCAAGAGCCTGGCTCCGGGTTATCGCATCGGCTGGGTGGCCGCGGGGCGCTTCGCTCAGAAGATCGAGCGGCTGAAACTGATGACCTCGCTGTGCGCCTCGATGCCGGCCCAGGCGGCCATCGCCGACTACCTGCAGCACGGCGGCTACGACCGCCACCTGCGCAAGCTGCGCTACGCCCTGGAGGGGCAGCAGGCCAACATGCTGGCCGCCATCGCCCGCCACTTCCCGGCACAGACCCGCGTCAGCCAGCCCTCCGGCGGCTACTTCCTGTGGCTGGAGCTACCCGAACAAATGGACGCCCTGAAGCTGTTCCACATGGCCCTGGCCCAAGGCATCAGCATCGCACCGGGGCCGATCTTCTCGCCAACCCGGCGCTTCGGCAACTGCATTCGCCTGAACTACGGCACACCGTGGAACGAGGCCGCCGAACGCGCAATGGAAACCCTGGGGCGCATCATTCGCTCGTTCTGAAGGAAGGCCAGAACAAGTGCAGCTATAGTTGGGCGACCCACACGCTGGATCGCCGCAATGCTGCCTGATGACTCGTCATTGACCAGACCCAGAGCGGCCAGTGGCTGGTGCAGATCGATCCGCGCACTGCTCAACCTGTGCATCAATGCCCGCGACGCGATGCCGCTGGGGGGGACAATGCGTATCGCCAGTGAGAACGCCCAACTCGATGAGCTGCAGGCACGCGCGCTTGACCTGACTGCCGGCGCCTACCTGCACCTGAGTGTCGGCGACAACGGCATCGGCATGCCTGCCGATGTGCTGCAAAGGGCTTGCGAACCCTTCTTCACCACCAAGCCACTGGGCCAGGGCTCAGGCCTTGGGCTGTCGATCGTGTATGGTTTCGTGCGCCAGTCCGGTGGGCAGTTGCGCATCGCCAGCGAACCGGGGCAAGGGGCCTGCATCCACCTCTACTTGCCACGGGCCTCCTGCGACGCTGCCGGGGCATGCGCGCAACCACAGGCCCCAAGCCAACAGTCCCGCGCAGCGCCTCAGGTGGTCATGCTGGTGGAAGACCAGGACATCCTGCGGCTGCTGATCTGCGAGGTACTCGAGGACCAAGGGCACCTTGTGCATGCATTCAGCGATGGCCGCAGCGCACTGGAAGCCCTGCAGGCAGGCTTGCGCCCGGACCTGCTGATCACCGATATCGGCCTGCCGGGCGGCATCGATGGCTACCAGGTAGCAGTCGCCTGCCAGAAACTCCCCGGCACCGTCGCAGTACTGTACATCACCGGCTATGCCAACAACCGGGTCGACGTCAGCCCTGGCGGGCACTGCGCCGTGCTGTACAAACCGTTCGAACTGGCGGCACTCAACCAGCACGTCGCCCAGTTACTGGAAAATCAGCGCCTGCCGCTGTAGCCCGCTATGCGCTCGCCGTGCGGACAGGTAAAGTCTGACCCTTCATTTCTGTCGGACGTCGCCATGCCCCACCGCGACCTGCTTGCCCTGCGTCAGGAAATCGCAACCCTGCGCCAGCGTAACGCGCAGCTGGAAACCCAGCTGCTGCAATACGCCGATCAGGACCAGAACATCTATCGATTTCTGTTCGACACCATGGACGAAGGCTTCTGCATCATTGAGTTCTTCGACGGCCCCCATGGCCCGCTCAGCGATTACGTGCATGTCCTCGCCAACGCCGCCTACGCCAAGCATGCCGGCATCCCCAACGTGGTCGGGCAGAAGCTGCGCGAGATGGTGCCCGACGAGGCGGACGACTGGGTCGCCCGCTACGGTTCGGTATTGCGCACTGGCGAGCCACTGCAGTTCGAACAGGAGCTGGTTGCCACGGGCCATGTGCTGTCGGTGACCACCTTCCGCGTGGAGCCGGCGGAGCGCCGCCAGGTCGCGGTGTTGTTCAAGGACGTTACCGAGCGGCGCAAGGCCGAACAGGCCCTTCACCAGCTCAATGAAGAGCTGGAGCAGCGGGTCAGCACAGCCCTGGCCGAGCGCCGCCTGTTTGCCGAGCTGGTCGAACATAGCGTGGTCAACGTGCATGTGGTCGATGCGGGCATGCGCTGGCTGGCCGTCAACCGTCAGGCCAAGCACGACTTTCATGCCTTGTACGGTCGCACACCAGAGCTGGGCGATCATCTGCCGACATTGATGGGCGACCACTCGCGAGAGCGCGCGCTGATCATGGCCCTGTGGGGTCGGGCGCTGGCAGGTGAACAGTTCACCGAGATCGGTGCTTTCGGGCCCCGCCATTACGAAATGCGTTTCAACGCCTTGCGCGACCACGACGGCGGCGTGCAAGGCGCCTACTTGTTCGCCTATGACATTACCGAGCGAGTCCAGGAGCAGCAACGCCTGGCCAAGGCCGAGCAGGCGTTGCGCCAGGCGCAGAAGATGGAGGCGGTGGGCCAGCTCAGCGGCGGTATCGCCCACGACTTCAACAACCTGCTGGGCGGCATCATCAATGCTCAGGAACTGATGCAACAGCGCCTGGGCCAGCAGCGCTACGCAGAGCTGGCACCGCTGCTCGAACTGTCCAGCAGCTCGGCGCAACGGGCTTCCTCGCTGGTGCACCGGCTGCTGGCCTTCTCCCGTCAGCAGACCCTGCAACCGTGCTCAACCGAGGTCTCGGCGCTGGTCAACGGTATGGAAGAGCTGATACGCCGCAGCATCGGCCCGTCGATTACCTTGCGCAGCCGCTTCGTCGCCCGGCTGTGGCCAACCTTCATCGACCCACCACAACTGGAAAGCGCCCTGCTCAACCTGTGCATCAACGCGCGCGACGCCATGCCAGGCGGTGGCAGCATCGATATCCAGGGCGACAACATCACGCTCGACAGCGAGCAGGCACGCCCGCTAGAGCTGGCCGCCGGGGACTATGTGCGCCTGAGCGTGGTCGACACCGGTCGTGGCATGAGTGCGGCAGTGGCGGCCCGGGCCATCGACCCGTTCTTCTCCACCAAGCCAATGGGCCAGGGCACCGGCCTGGGGCTATCGATGACCTACGGCTTCGTGCGCCAGTCTGGCGGTCAGCTGCGCTTGTACTCCACATCTGGCGAGGGCACGCGGGTCGAGCTCTATCTGCCACGCCACCACCAACAGCCTGTTGCGGCCCCGCGGCCGCCTGCGCGCAAGCCGCTGGCCGGCAGCTCGGGCGGGCAACGCATCGTGCTGGTGGAGGACCAGGCAGCGTTGCGCCTGGTGGTTGGTGAGGTGCTGGAAGAACTGGGCTACCAGGTCGAGGCCTTCGAGAATGGTTCTGCCGCGCTGGCGCACCTGCAGCAGTGCGAGCAACCGGACCTGCTGCTGAGCGATATCGGCCTGCCCGACGGCCCCAATGGTCGCCAGGTGGCGGAGCGTTGCCGGCAACTGTACCCGGACCTGAAAGTGCTGTTCATTACCGGCTACGACGAAAGTGCTGCGCTCAGCGACGGCCAGTTGCTGCAGGGTACCAGCGTACTGACCAAGCCTTTCGAACTAGAGGCCCTTGCCGAACGAGTGCGTCAACTGCTGGCAGATGAGCTGCCCTGACGGGCAGCCTTCAACGCCCGCCGCTCAGGTCGATGAAGCTGCCAGTGGAATACGAGGCCTTGTCCGACAGCAGCCAGAGGATCGCCTCGGCCACTTCCTCGGCGCGGCCGCCGCGGCCCATGGGCAGGCCGGGTTCGAGTTTGCTCACGCGGTCGGGGTCACCGGAAAGGGCATGGAAACCGGTATGGATGTAACCCGGCCGCACGCCGTTGACCCGCACGCCCTCGCCCGCCACTTCCTTGGCCAGGCCGATGGTGAAGGTATCCAGCGCGCCTTTGGAGGCGGCGTAGTCGACGTACTCGTTGGGTGACCCCAGGCGCGCCGCGACCGAGGACACATTGACAATCGCCCCGCCCTGCCCGCCGTTGCGGCGTGACATGCGCAGCAATGCATGTTTGGCGCAGAGCATGGGGCCGACGACGTTGGTCTTCATCACCTTGAGCAGGCGGAACTCGGACATGTCCTCGACACGGCTTTGCTGGCCGATGGTGCCGGCGTTGTTGACCAGTGCGGTCACCGGGCCGAGTTCCTGGTCGACGCGGTGGAACAGCTGGATCACCTCGTCTTCGACGCTGGCGTCGGCACGCACGGTAATGGCTTCGGCGCCCAGCGCGCGGACCTGGGCGAGGATGTCCTCGGCGGCCTGGTCGTCGGCGTGGTAGTTGATGCAGATGCGGTAGCCCTCGCGGGCGGCCTGCAGGGCGGTGGCGGCACCGATGCCACGGCTGGCACCGGTGATCACGATGACTTTCTCCATGGGACTGCCGATCGTTTGGGATGGGAGGCTCGACAATAGGGGAAAAGGCGTCGTATTGGAATGACCCGCCTCAACCCAGTCATGGATACGCTCTTGCTCTTGCTCTTGCTCTTGCTCTTGCTCTTGCTCTGCTTTTGCTTCTAGCGCGCGATAGTTCAGGCGACGCAAATTGCGACTTCAGGAGGCCGAACGCAGGCGTCTGGAGGGCCAGGGTGCGT
>NZ_JBKGGW010000034.1:0-67238 GCF_052041945.1 Pseudomonas sp. SMN11
TCTACACCACCAATGTTTCGTCGGCAGCGTAAGATGTGGAGAAGAGACAGTCGCGGGACAAGCCCGCGAAGAGGCCGGCCTGCAAAAGCAGAAGGGGCGCCCTGTCGGCGCCCCTTCTGGTTTACAGCTTAGGCTTCAGCGTCCCATGGACGATCGCCATTTTCATCTTTCACGCGGGTCGGCAGGCCCATCACGTCCAGCGCCTTGAGGAACGGCTCGGCTGGCAGCTCCTCGACGTTGACCATGCGCTTGGCATCCCACTCGCCACGGGCGACCAGCAGGGCCGCAGCCACTGGCGGCACACCGGCGGTGTAGGAAATGCCCTGGCTGTCGGTCTCGGCGTAGGCCTCTTCGTGGTCGGCTACGTTGTAGATAAACACTTCACGTGGCTGGCCGTTCTTGGTGCCCTTGACCAGGTCACCGATGCAGGTCTTGCCGGTGTAGCCCGGGGCCAGCGAGGCCGGGTCAGGCAGCACGGCCTTGACCACTTTCAGCGGGACCACTTCCAGGCCTTCGGCGGTCTTCACCGGTTGCTCGGAGAGCAGGCCGAGGTTCTTCAGCACGGTGAACACATTGATGTAGTGCTCGCCGAAGCTCATCCAGAAACGCACGTTCGGCACATTGAGGTTCTTCGAGATCGAATGAACTTCGTCGTGGCCGGTCAGGTACAGGTTCTGCGAACCTACCACCGGCAGGTCGTCGGTACGCTTGACTTCGAACATGGTGTTGCTGGTCCACTGGCTGTTCTGCCAGCTCCAGACTTGCCCGGTAAACTCGCGGAAGTTGATTTCCGGGTCGAAGTTGGTGGCAAAGTACTTGCCGTGCGAACCGGCATTGACGTCGAGAATATCGATCGAATCAATGCTGTCGAAGTATTGCTGCTGCGCAAGTTTTGCGTAGCTGTTCACCACACCCGGGTCGAAACCGACACCGAGAATGGCGGTAATGTTCTTTTGTTGGCACTCTTCGAGGTGTTTCCACTCGTAGTTGCCGTACCACGGCGGGGTCTCGCAGATCTTGCCCGGCTCTTCGTGGATGGCGGTGTCCAGGTAGGCGACACCGGTATCGATGCAGGCACGCAGCACCGACATGTTGAGGAAGGCGGAACCGACGTTGATCACGATCTGCGATTCGGTCTCGCGGATCAGTGCCTTGGTCGCCTCGACATCGAGGGCGTTGAGCGAGTAGGCCTGGATGTCTGCGGGTACCTTGAGGCTACCCTTGGCCTTGACGCTGTCGATGATGGCCTGGCATTTGGAGATGTTCCGTGACGCGATAGCGATACGACCCAGTTCGTCGTTATGCTGCGCGCACTTGTGGGCCACCACCTTGGCGACACCTCCTGCACCAATGATAAGAACGTTCTTCTTCAATTTACCTTTTGCTCCTTACTTGGAAAGCCGGTCTTACGACAGGCTGGAAACGTAGTCTTCGAAGCCGAAGTCGCGGACCACCTCGACGCTGCCGTCGAGCTGCTTGACCACGATCGATGGCATCTTCAGACCGTTGAACCAGTTTTTCTTGACCATGGTGTAACCGGCGGTGTCGATGAACGACAGGCGGTCGCCAATGGCCAGCGGACGATCGAATTGGTACTCGCCGAAGATGTCACCGGCCAGGCACGACTTGCCGCAGACCATGTAGGTGTGCTCGCCGTCGTTTGGAGCCATCTTGGCGTTGAGGCGGTAGATCAGCAGGTCGAGCAGGTGCGCTTCGATCGAGCTGTCGACCACGGCCAGGTTTTTGCCGTTGTACAGGGTGTCGAGCACGGTCACTTCCAGCGATGCGCTGTTGGTGATGGCGGCTTCGCCCGGCTCCAGGTAGACCTGCACGCCGTATTTCTCGGAGAAGGCTTTCAGGCGCGCGCAGAAGGCGTCCAGCGCATAGCCTTCGCCGGTGAAGTGGATGCCGCCACCGAGGCTGACCCACTCGACCTTGTGCAGCAGGTGGCCGAAGCGCTCTTCGATGTGCGACAGCATCTTGTCGAACAGGCCGAAGTCACCGTTCTCGCAGTTGTTGTGGAACATGAAGCCGGAGATCTGTTCGATCACCTGTTCGACCTTCGCCGGGTCCCACTCGCCGAGGCGGCTGAACGGGCGGGCCGGGTCGGCCAGCAGGTAGTCGGAGCTGCTCACCTGCGGGTTGACGCGCAGGCCGCGGACCTTGCCTTCGGACTGTTCGGCAAAGCGCTGCAGTTGGCCGATCGAGTTGAAGATGATCTTGTCGCAGTTCTCGAGCATTTCCTCGATCTCGTCATCGGCCCAGGCCACGCTGTAGGCGTGGGTTTCGCCAGCGAACTTCTGGCGGCCGAGCTTGAGCTCGAACAGCGACGACGAGGTGGTGCCATCCATGTACTGCTGCATCAGGTCGAACACCGACCAGGTGGCGAAGCACTTGAGGGCGAGCAGCGCCTTGGCACCGGAGTTTTCACGCACGTAGGCGATCTTCTCCATGTTGCTCAGGAGCTTGGTTTTGTCGATGAGGTAGTACGGCGTCTTGATCATTTAAAGGCCCCCGGCCAGGCCGGCCAAAAAAAAGACCCGCATTGTGCCTTCACTTGCCGCAGATCGAAAGGGCGGATGGTGTATTTCGTCTGCGTGGCAGTGGTTGCGGGTGAATTGTTTCGGAACTGGCAGGTTCACTAGTACAAGAGGATGTGAACAGCCTGATGACACGCTGACCAATGGCGAGGGGAATCCGATGAGCAACCGATACAAGACCGGTGACCACGTGAAGTGGAATTCCGAGGCCGGGATCATCCATGGCACGGTGGTCAAGGTACATGTGCGTGATGTCGAATTTTGCGGGCGGCAGCGGCATTGCTCGAAGGATGCACCGCAGTATGAAGTGAAGAGCGACAAGACCGGGCATCTGGCGATGCACAAGGAAGCGGCACTGGAAAAAGATTCATGACTGCGGCTATCTTGCGCGGACTTGCTGGCCTCAGTCGGCCTGTTCCAGCCAGGCCTGAATCTGCCCTGACGTGGCAGTGGCCCCGCCACACACCACCACCAGTACATTCTGATAGATGGACAACGCATGTGCTTCAAAAGCCAGCGCCAACGCCGCCCCGCACGCTGGCTCCACCAGCACCCGATGATCGAGCAGGAACCGCTCGCAGGCCTCCAGCGCCGCCCGGTCACTGACCAGGTGGCTCTGTACGGGATGCTGCCGGGTGCAGGTCAGCGCCTGTTCGGCCACGCGCTTGGCGCCCAGCGAACTGGCCACCGAGGCGATGCGTTCGAGTTCCACCGTGTGCCCGGCTTGCATCGCCGCATGCAGCGATGCGGCGCCTGTGGTTTCCACGGCCAGCACCGGCACATCGCCCCAGCCGTTGCGCTGCAGCCCCTCGACCACGCCGCTTAGCAGGCCACCACCACCCACTGACAGCACCACGGCATCCGGCTTGAGCCCAGCTGCTGCCACTTCGTCGACCAGACTGGCGTGCCCGGCCCACAGCAGTGGGTCGTCGAACGGGTGGATGAAAGCATCGCCTTCGCCGACCAAGGACAGTGCCAGTTCGTTGGCCTCTTGCCACGAGCTGCCATGCACCACCACCTTGGCGTCCTCCAGGTGCAGCAGCTGCTTGGCCCTTTCAGTGGTGGTTTCCGGCACCACCACGGTCACCGGTACCCCTAGTTTGCGCCCGGCATACGCCACGGCCAGCCCGGCATTGCCGCCCGACGAGGAGACGAAATGGCGCGCACCACGGGCGTGATGCACCTCGCAGGCATGGCCGACCCCGCGCAGCTTGAACGAGCCGCAGGGCTGCAGGGCGTCGAGCTTGAGCCAGACCGAGCGGCCTGCGACCAGCGACAGCGGGCGGGATTCGATCAACGGTGTCTCGATGTGCAGGGTCATGGATTGGCTCCTCGCAGTTGTTCCAGGTAGTTGTAAATGGTGTAGCGGGTCACACCCAGGGCCGCGGCCGCTTTCTCTACCCCGCCCTTGACCATGAACAGGCCACGTTCCTGCATGACGCGCACGGCTTCGACCTTGGCCTGTTTGTTCATTCGGCCCTGGCCGGTGCGGTGCAGCGAGTCTTCGATGATCTCACTCATCAGGATGGCCATGTCGGCGGGCTCGCTGGTCTCGGCGGGGGATGCGCCGAGTGGCTGCAACTGCTGGAGGAAATGCATGGCGGCGTCGAGGCCGGTGACGTCGGTGTTGACGCAGAGGCTGGCGAACGGGTGGCCGCTGCTGTCGCGGAAGATCGCCGTGGCGCTGCGCAGGGTGCGGCCCTTGAGGGTGGTGGGGTAGTCGGGAAGTACTACGGGGGCAGTGCCTTGCTGATCGGTGCTGGCCTGCATCAGGGCCTTGAAGCCCTGGTCCTGCTCCGGGGCGGCGAGGATCGGGCTGCCGACCACGCGGCCGGAGAGGTGGCCATTGACGATTGCCACCACGGAGTGTTCCGGGTGGTCAAGGTTGTGCAGGAGGATTTCCATGTTGCGTGCGGCAACGCTGCCCAGCGCCTGGAGGGCGGCCTTGAGGACAGTGAGGGTGAGCTGGCGTTCTTCGGCTGGGAGCATTGGAGAACCACAAAATTCAACTTATTGTGTATTTATGCACATTTCGTTGAATTTTGCGATCTGCTTTTCCAGGCCATTCGCGGCCACGCCCGCTCTCACAGGTGCAGAGCCGCATTCAAAGGCTGAGCCATAGATGTGGGAGCGGGCGCGCCCGCGAATGGGCCGCAAAGCGGCCCCTGTCTGCCTTAACTCAAGGCTGGCGTACGCGGCGGAATCATCCGGCGCGAGCCGGTCGCCTCGAAGGCCGCCGCGAAGCTCAGCAGCGCGTTGTCGCTATAGGCCTTGCCAGCAAAGGTCAGCCCCACCGGCATGCCGATATCGGCCATCACGCCCATCGGCACGGTCACGGTCGGCACGCCCAGGTGTCGGATGGCCAGGTTGCCGTTGGCCACCCAGATGCCGTTGCTCCAGGCAATGTCGGCCGAGGCCGGGTTGACGTCGGCATCGGCCGGGCCCACATCGGCCACGGTCGGGAACAGCACGGCGTCCAGGCCCTGCGCGTCCATCCAGTCTTCGAGGTCCATCTTGCGGGTCTTTTCCAGCCCACGCAGGCCATCGGGCAGGGTCTCGATCTGGTCCCAGGTCTTCAGGCCGCGCTTGGCCATGTTGACGTATTCGTCCATGCCGGCGGCCAGGTCGTCCTCACGGTTGGGCAGGGTGCCCGGGTCGTGCGGGAAGATCTGTGGGCCGTCGACATCGGCCAGACGATTGAGCTTGGGGTCATCGTTGGCGCGCAGGAAATCATCGAAGGCCCAGCCCGACAGTTCCCACAGTTCGTCATGCAGGAACTCCTTGCTGACGATGCCACGGTTGTAGACGGTCGGCGCGCCCGGGCGGTCGCCTTCGCAGTTGGACACCAGCGGGAAATCGACTTCCAGCACTTCGGCACCGGCCGCTTCCAGGGCCTTGCGCGCCTGCTTCCACAGTTCGATGACGCTGTCGCGGGTATTGATGCGTTGGCCGGTCGGGCCGCCGATGCCTGGCTTCTCGGAGGTGCCGGCTTCGGCGTCGGCATTGATGTACATGCGTGGCACGCCAAAACGCTTGCCCTTGAGCGAGCTGGCGTCGACGGCCAGGTCCAGGTAGGAAGCCGGGCGCACGGAGGAGGCGGCCGGGATTGGCACCCACGGCTGCAGGCGCCACAGGTCGCCGCGCTTGTCGGCATCGTCGGCAACCACCACGTCGAGGATTTCCAGCAGGTCGGCCATGGTCCGGGCGTACGGCACCACCACGTCCATGGTCGGGGTCAGCGGCCAGTTGCCGCGAACCGAGATCACGCCGCGCGAAGGGGTGTAGGCGCACAGGCCGTTGTTCGAGGCCGGGCCGCGGCCACTCGACCAGGTTTCCTCGGCCAGGCCGAAGGCGCTGAAGCTGGCGGCGGTGGCGGTACCGGCGCCGTTCGACGAGCCGGAGGCGAACGGTGCGGTCAGGTACTTCGCGTTGTACGGGCTTTCAGCGCGGCCGTAGACGCCACGCTGCATGCCGCCATTGGCCATCGGTGGCATGTTGGTCTTGCCCAGGCACACGGCACCGGCGGCGCGCAGGCGCTCGATGGTGAAGGCGTCGCGCTGGGCGACCAGGTCCTTGAACGCCGGGCTACCGGAGGCGGCGGTCAGGCCCTTGACCAGGTAGCTGTCCTTGGCGGTGTAAGGGATGCCGTCCAGCGGGCTCAGGGCCTGGCCCTTGGCGCGGCGGGCGTCGGAGGCCTCGGCTTCCTTGAGCGCTTCAGGGTTGCGTACGACCACGGCGTTCAGTGCGGTGGCGGTGTCGGCGCCATCGTAGGCGTCGATGCGTGCCAGGTAGGCCTTGACCAACTCGACTGCCGTCGTGCGGCCGGTTTCGAGCGCGTCGCGCAGCTCGGCAATGGAAACCTCGGTTACCTCGATCATGCTTTCACCAAAATTTGTGCAGGTTGGGGCTAGTGCGAGGAGTGTACAAGAAGGGATCAGGGCTGGGAGGTTTGCGCGGGAGAAATGGTTTTTTGCAACGGGGCATTGTCGGGGTCGCATAGCGGCCCCGACAGCCTCAATCCAGGTCGGCCGCCGAGTGCCGTTCGGGTACCTGGCTGGCTTCATCGCCCCAGGTGCGGTTGACCCGGGTGCCACGCTGCACGGCCGGGCGCTGGGCAATGGCTTCGGCCCA
Source organism: Pseudomonas sp. SMN11 (assembly GCF_052041945.1). NCBI lineage: Bacteria > Pseudomonadati > Pseudomonadota > Gammaproteobacteria > Pseudomonadales > Pseudomonadaceae > Pseudomonas > Pseudomonas sp. SMN11. The sequence goes on from NZ_JBKGGW010000034.1 coordinate 6,672, forward strand.
GCGCTGCACATGCGGGTATTCGTCCACCGCCAGGAATTCGGCCGCACCGTACAGGTTGCCGCGCACCAGCTGGCCGTACCAGGGCCATACGGCGATATCGGCGATGCTGTATTCGTCGCCACCGAGGTAGCGGCTGACCGCCAGGCGGCGCTCCAGCACGTCGAGTTGGCGCTTGGCTTCCATGGTGAAGCGGTTGATGGCGTACTCGATCTTCTCCGGCGCATACACATAGAAGTGGCCGAAGCCGCCGCCCAAGTAAGGGGCAGAACCCATCTGCCAGAACAGCCAGTTGAGGCTTTCGGTGCGTGCAGCCGGTTTTTTTGGCAGGAAGGCACCGAACTTTTCCGCCAGGTACAGCAGGATCGAACCGGACTCGAACACCCGCACCGGCGGCTCGACGCTGCGGTCGAGCAGGGCGGGGATCTTCGAGTTGGGGTTGACCTCGACAAAGCCACTGGAGAACTGGTCGCCGTCATCGATGCGGATCAGCCAGGCATCGTATTCGGCGCCGCTGTGGCCCAGGGCGAGCAGTTCTTCGAGGAGGATGGTGACCTTGACGCCGTTGGGGGTGGCCAGCGAGTACAGCTGTAGCGGGTGCTTGCCGACCGGCAACTCCTTGTCATGGGTCGGCCCGGCAATCGGCCGGTTGATGCTGGCGAACTGGCCGCCGGAGGCCGCGTCGTTGCGCCAGACCTTGGGCGGGACGTAAGGGTGCTTGCTCATGCAGGGTTCTCCTGGGAAGGCGCGAAGGCAGTCAGCCAAAGACGTTGACCTGCATCTATGCCATGGGTTCGGAGGAAAGCGCAAATGCATCAGGCGCGAGCGTGGGCTGCATGGAGAGGGGGACATTCGCGAGGCGTGCCCGCGAATGCGCTGGGTCAGGCCACAGGAATGGTCGGGTCCGCCGCCGCCAGGGCAGCCGCACGCTCCGCCGTCGGCGGGTAGATCCAGATCGAGTTGATCTGCGATTTAAGCAGCTTGGCCTCGGCCTTGTCGGTCGGTGGCGACACGGTGCGTTCCCAGCCCTCGGTATACACCGCGCCCCACGCGCCAAGGTCGAGGCAGGTCACGTACTTGGGCTGGCTGTAGGTCATCGGCGCCACGCCGATCAGCTCGGCCGCTGCGTTGTTGCCGGCATAGCGCCCCAGCGGAATGGCATGCTGGCACGACATTACCGCGAAGTTGCCCTGGTTGTCGCAGGCGGCGTAGGCCACGTCCCCGGCCGCGTAGACCGCGTCATTGCCGATGACCTTGAGGTTGCCGTCGACATGCAGGCGGCCTTGGCGGTCGCGCTCGCCGCTGATCTGTTCGGTCAGCGGGTTGGCCTTGAAGCCCACGGTCCAGATGACCGTGGCGGCGTCGATGCGCTGGCCGTTGTCCAGCAGCACCCCGTCGCGGTCCACCGAGGCCACAGTGGTGCCGCAGATCCATTCGATGCCCAGTGCCTCGGAGGCCTGTTCGATGGCCGGGCGGATGCCGTCACCCAGCGCGGCGCCGATCTTCGCCCCGCGGTCGATCACGACCACCCGTAGGTTGGCGTCCTCGCCGAGAATGGCGCGCAGGCGCGTCGGCAGTTCCGTGGCGGTCTCGATACCGGTAAAGCCGCCGCCGGCCACTACCACGGTGTTGCGTGGCGGGCTCTCGGGCCGGTCGACAAGGGCCTTGAGGTGGGTTTCGAGGCGCGCGGCGCTGTCGATCTTGTCGACATCGAAGACGTGTTCGATACCCACCATGTCCGGGCGATTGAGCACGCTGCCGCAGGCCATGATCAGGCGGTCGTAGGGCAGGTTGCATTCGGTACCGGATGGCGTGCGGTAGCGTACGCGACGCTCGGCTTCATCGACATGGAAAGCCGTGCCGTGGACGAAGCGCACGTTCACTGCATCGAACAGCTCCTGCAGCGGTGCGGCCATGGTATGCACTTCAGGCTCGTAGAAGCGCGGGCGCACATGCAGTTCGGCCTGGGGGGCGAGCAGTGTCACCTGGACATCCCGGCGGCCGTGCAGGTCCAGTTGGCGGATGGCGCTCAGGGCGCTCCACAGGCCTGCGAAGCCGGCGCCAATGATCAGGATATTCTTCATCGTTATGCTCCTGGGTGGTCCATGAGGAAAGACCGGTAGACAAGATAGACCGTCATTGCGGTCAACGATGTTACGAGCGACCAGCTGCCGCACCCTAGGCCAGAGAACCCTGAATTTCGGCCAAAGGTACCGTGCGGGCAAAGCGTGCCCGATAGTCGCGAGGGGTCACCGCCAGATGGCGCTGAAAGGCCAGGCGCATGCGCTCTTCGCTGCCGAAGCCGCACTGGCGGGCAATCTGCTCGATGTGGCCGTCACTGTTCTCCAGCAGCCGCCGCGCCGCTTCGAGGCGGAACACCTCGATGGCCTTGGCCGGGGTACGGCCGGTTTTCTGCTTGTATACCCGGGTGAAGTTGCGCAGGCTCATGTGCGCCTGTTCGGCCAGGTGCTCGACGCTGAGCCGTGGGTCGTGCAGATGCTGGTTGAGCCATAGGTGCAGCGCCTCGAATGCCCCCGTGTCCTGGCCCTGGGACTTGAGCAGCTCGCTGAACTGCGCCTGGCCGCCGGGGCGCTTGAGGAACACCACCAGCTCGCGCGCCACCTGCATCGCCACGTCGCGGCCGCAGTCCAGTTCGACCAGCGCCAGGGCCATGTCGATACCCGCGCTCACGCCGGCAGAGGTCCAGACGCTGCCCTGCTGGACGAAGATTGACTCATGGTCAACCTCCACGGCCGGGAAGTCGCGACGCAACACCTCGCACATGGCCCAGTGGGTGGCGGCGCGTCGGCCATCGAGCAGGCCCGCGCTGGCAAGCAGGAAGGTGCCGCTGCACACCGAAGCGGTGCGCCTGGCGTGGTGGCTGGCACGGCGCAACCAGCTGATCAGCGGGCCGTGATCGGGGAGGCTGCGGATGATGTCGGGGGCGCCGGGCACGATCAGCGTGTCCACGGTTTGCGTCATGACATCGTCCAGACGCTCGCTGGCGACCACCAGGCCTTCGGCCGTTTGCTGCAGGCCACCTTCCAGGCTGGCGGTGTGCAAGCGGTAGCCCGGCAGGCCGCGCTCGGCCATGGCCTTGGTCGCTGCCCAGAACACGGTCTGCGCGCCGCTGAGGTCGAGCAGGCCCATTTGTGGATAGGCGACGAAGACCAAGACCCTTGGGTGGTCGACGGGGAGCAGCGGTGGGTCGAGTTGCTGGTTGGGTTCGGTCATTGTATCGGGCGTCGCCTGGTGGTGATGGTGTCCTCGGATTCAGAATGTCGGCGGGGTGATCACCCAGATGATCACAGCATCCACCTCGCCAGGGTTGCCATAGCGGTGCGGCTCCTGGCTGGAGAAGCTGAAGCTGTCGCCTTCGCCCAGCAGGAAGTGGCGCTCGCCGACCCACACCTCGAAGCTGCCCGAGAGCACATAACCCGCTTCGTCACCTTCATGGCTGTAGCTCTGCTGGCTGTAGGTGCCCGGTGGAAAGCGCGAGTGCAGCATCTCCAGCTGACGGTTGGGCTGCGGGGTGAGCAGCTGGTCGACGATGCCGTCCTCGTAATGCACGCTCAGCCGGCTGTTGCGCCGCACCACGTAACCCTGGTCTTCGGGGGCGGTGGTGGCTTCGCTGGCGAAGAACCACTGGATGGTCACGCCGAGGCTGCGGGCAATGTTGAACAGCGCCGGGATCGACGGGTACGACAGGTTGCGTTCCAGCTGGCTGATGTAGCCGGCGGTCAGCTCGCTGTGCGCTGCCAGCTCCGCCAGGGTCATGCCGCGGCGCTTGCGCAGGCCGCGGATGCGGCCACCGAGGAACTGTGGCGCGCTGCCGCCTTCTTCGGCCACGGGCGGGAACTGGGGTTGCTGGCTCATGCGCTTCGGTCCATCGGGAAAGCCGCAGTATGGCCAGGCTCAGAGCGCCCAGGCAACTGTCAGGCCCTCATGGATCGCTTCCTCGACCGTGCGTGGGGCCAGGCAGTCGCCGATGCGTCGCACCTCCACCAGGCCGGCCAGCTCCGCGGCCAGGGTGTCTTGAGGTTGGTGGCCGAGGCACAGCACCAGGGTGTCGATACCTTCGAAGATCATCGGCTCGCCGCTGGCGGTGTGCTGCAGGTAGACGGTGTTGTCGTCGCAGCCGTACAGGCGGGCGTAAGGCGTGATCGGGATGCCCAGGCGGTGCAGCTCGCCAGCCAGCTGGTCGCGTACGTAGAGCGGCAGGGTTTCGCCGCAGTGGGTGCCGTTGACCGCCAGGTGCACCTGGTGGCCGTCGCGGACCAGGCGCTCGGCAATGCCGGGGCCGATCCAGTCGCAGCGCCAGTCGATCACCAGCACCGAGCGGCCGAGGGTGGCCGCATTGCGCAGGACCTGCCAGGCATCCACCACCTGCAGCTCGCCGCTACGTTCGAACGATGGCCAATAGGGCGTGGCACCGGTGGCGGCAATCACCAGGTCGGGGCGTTCGCGTTCGACCAGGTCGCGGTCCACTCGCGTATTACGTACTACGCGCACGCCAGCCAGTTCCATTTCCCGCTGCAGGTTGGTGCTGGCACCGCCGAATTCGGCGCGCCGGGGCAGCAGTTGCGCGAGCTGTATCTGGCCGCCGAGTTGTGTACTGGCTTCGTACAGGGTGACGTCATGCCCCCGGGCAGCGGCAACAGCTGCGGCCTTCATGCCGGCGGGGCCGCCGCCCGCCACCAGGATGCGTTTGCGTGCGGTAGCGGGGGCAGGGTTTTCGTACTGCAATTCGCGGCCGGTTTCCGGGTGCTGGATACAGGAGATTGGCAGGCCCCGGTGGAAATGGCCGATGCACGCCTGGTTGCAGGCAATGCAGGCGCGCACATCCTCGACCTGGCCGCGTTCGGTCTTGGCCGGCATCTGCGGGTCGCAGATCAGTGCGCGGGTCATGCCACAGACGTCGGCCTGGCCGCGCGCCAGGATCAGTTCGGCTTCCTGCGGCTGGTTGATGCGCCCGGTGACGAACAACGGGATGTCCAGGTGCTGCTTGAAGGTGCCGGCCTCGCGTGCTAGGTAGGCCGGGGCGATGGCCATGGGCGGCACGATATGCACGGCGCCACCCAGCGACGCCGAAGTGCCGGCGACGATGTGCAGGTAGTCGACCTGGTCTTGCAGGGCCTGGGCGGCAGCCAGCGATTCGTCTTCGCTCAGGCCCTCGCTGTCGCGCTCGTCGGCGCTGATGCGCAGGCCGACGATGAACTGCTCGTCGGTGGCCGCCCTTACCGCAGCCAGCACTTCGCGCAGAAAGCGCAGGCGCTGTTTCAGGTCGCCGTTGTAGCCATCGGTGCGCTGGTTGACCCGCGGGTTGAGGAATTGCGCCGGCAGGTAACCATGGCTGGCCACCACCTCGACACCGTCCAGGCCGGCCTGGTGCAGGCGCCGGGCGGCGCTCGCATACCCCCGGACGATCTCGTCGATCATCGCCTGGTCCAGCGCCCGTGGCATGACCCGGAAGCGCTCGTTGGGCACCGACGAGGCCGAGTAGGCCACCGCCAGCAGGCCGTCCGCCGATTCCATGATCTCCCGCCCCGGGTGAAACAGCTGCGACAGCACCACCGTACCGTGGGCGTGGCAGGCTTCGGCCAGGCGCCGGTAGCCGTCGATGCAGGCGTCGTCGGTGGCCATCAGCACGTGCGAGGTGTAGCGGGCACTGTCATGCACCCCGGCCACCTGCAGCACGATCAGGCCGACACCACCGGCGGCGCGGGCGCGCTGGTAGGCGATGAGCTTGTCGTTTACCAGGTTGTCGGTGGGCAGGCAGGTGTCGTGGCCGGTCGACATGATGCGGTTCTTCAGGCGTTTGCCGCGGATCTGCAGGGGCTCGAAGAGGTGGGCGAAGGCGGTCGTCATGCGGGCAGCTCCGGTGCGGTGTCGTTCTTGTTTTTCTCATGAAAGTGTAGCTTCAGTAAAAAATCAACTTGTTTTTTTACTGGCGCCCGACTAGCTTTTTTCCAGCCACGCCAGTGGCGCGTGACCTCACAACAACAAGAAACGGGCCTTCGAGCTGACGCTGGAAGGTACCGGCAGGAGGCAACTCGATGCAGGCATTTCCTCGCAGTACCGGCCTTTGCGCAGCGTTGTTGGCCCTAGGCCTGAGCGGTGCGCAAGCGGCGCCGCAGATGGTCGTGGTCGGCTATGGCGGCGCCGGTCAGAAAGCCCAGGATGTGGCGATCTTCCAGCCTTTCAGCGCCCAGGACGGCAGCAAGTTGATCCAGAGCGAATACAACGGCGAGATGGCGCGCATCCAGGTGATGGCCGATACCGGCAATGTCGACTGGGACGTGGTGCAGATCGAGGGGCCGGACCTGATGCGCGGCTGCGACGAGGGCATCTATGAGCACCTCGACTGGCAGCGCCTTGGGCATGCCGCCGAACTGATCCCTGCGGCGGCCCAGGACTGTGGCTCGGCGGCGCTGGTGTGGAGCGTGGCGATTGCCTACGACCGCGACAAGCTGGCCCAGGCGCCGACCTCGTGGGCCGATTTCTGGAACGTGCAGAAGTATCCGGGCAAGCGTGGCCTGCGCAAGCGTGCGGTGTACAACCTGGAATTCGCCTTGCTGGCCGACGGGGTCAAGATCGATGACGTGTACAAGGTCTTGTCGACCCCGGCGGGTGTCGAGCGTGCCTTTGCCAAGCTCACCGAGCTCAAGCCGTATATCCAGTGGTGGGATGCCGGCGCGCAACCGGCGCAGTGGCTGACCGCAGGCGACGTGGTGATGACCTCGACCTACAGCGGCCGCATCGCCGTGGCCGCCCAGCAAGGCAGCCCGCTGGCGGTGGTGTGGCCTGGCAGCTTGTATGGCATGGACTACTGGGCGATCATCAAGGGCTCGAAGCATGTCGACCAGGCCAAGCGCCTGATCAGCTATGCCAACCAGCCGGATACCCAGGTGCGTTACGTCGAGCAGATCCCCTATGGGCCGACCAATACCCAGGCGGCGGCCAAGCTGGACCCGGCGCTGGCCAGTTGGGTGCCGACCTCGCCGGAGAACCTTCAGGGTGCCTTGGCGATGAATGTGGAGTTCTGGGTCGACCATGGTGAAGAGCTGGAACAGCGCTTCAATGCCTGGGCCAGCAAATAGGTGTCGGGCTATCGCGCCTGACTTGCCGGCCCTTTCGCGGGCAAGCCCGCTCCTACAGGTTTAGCACTACCTTCACGGTCGGCGCTGTCCTGTAGGAGCGGGCTTGCCCCGCGAAAGGGCCAGTGCAGAAAACTCAGGACACCGCCATCCGCGCGGTCAGGTTCTGCTGCATGTAGTCGAGGAACCGCCGCTGGAACAGCATGGTGTGTTCATGCGCCGCATTCTCTGCCGCATCGGCATCGCGCGCGGCAATCGCCTCGATCATTTCTTCATGGTCACGCCCCAGCCGATGGCTGCTGGCGGAGCTGACAATGTGGTCGAAATGCAGGTGCAGCAAACGCTGCCCTTCACCGAGCAGGCGTTCGTAGTAATTGATGAAGTACGGGTTGCGCCCGGCCTGGGCGATGGCCATGTGGAAGGCCTTGTTCAGCTCCGACATGGCCTGGAAGTCACCCTCGGTGACGGCCTTGAGATAGGCGGCATCGGCCTTGCGGATGTTGGCCAGGTCTTCCTCGCGGTGTTGGGTCGCCGCCAGGCGAGTGACCGCGCGCTGGATCAGGTCCAGGGCCGAAATGTAGTTGGGAAACTCCTCGATCTCGAACGGCGTCACCAAGGTGGTGCGGTTCGGCAGGATGGTCACCAGGCCTTCGGTGATCAGCCGCGCCAAAGCATCGCGCACCGGAGAGCGCGACAGACCGAACTGCGCGGCCAGCGAGACTTCGTCCAGCTGCACGCCGGGCTTGAGCTTGAGGGTGAGGATCTGCTTGCGCAGTTCCTCGTAGATGTAGCGACCGCTGTGACGGCGCACGCCGCCTTCGGTTTCGGTGTCTTTGGCCATCATCAGGTCTCGGTTGGGCTGGCCTCCATCATACAGGCCAGCCCCGATCGTTTTCATCACTGCAGGCCGGCGCCCCAGGTGTCACTGAGCATGAAGCCTGCCGCCAGCGGATCGTCCGGGTCCACGCCCAGTTGCTGCAGGCCGTACAGCCAGGCACGCCCGGTGACCCGCGGCAGCACCGCCGGGCGCCCGGCCACCTCGGTGGTGCCCAGCATCTCGACCTGGAACTGCCCACCGATGGTCGAGCGTGACACTAGGCTGTCGCCCGCCTGCACCAGCCCACGGGCGGCCAGGGTGGCGAGGTTGGCCGAACTGCCGGTGCCGCACGGCGAGCGGTCGACCCGGCCCGGGGGCAGGGTGGTGCAGGTCTGGTAGGTGCGCCCGTCGAGGCGGTTGCGGAACATCACGTAGGCCACTTCGTTGACCGAGGGCAGCAGCGGATGCTCGATGTTCAGCTGGCGGTTGATCACCGCCTTCAGCGCCACCCCGGCATCAGCCAGGGCACGGGCGTTTTCCGCGGTGATGGTCAGGCCGGTCTGCTCGACGTCGATCAGCGCGTAGTAAACGCCGCCGAAGGCCACATCGACCTTCAGCGTGCCGAACGCCTCGGTTTCGATGGCCAGGTCCAGGTGCTCGACGAACGCCGGCACCATGTCCAGCGACACACCCAGGCAGCGCCCGTCCGCGCACTGGGCGCGGGCGGTGACCAGGCCGGCGGGGGTGTCGAGCACCACCGTGGTTTCCGGTTCCTGCATCGGCACCATGCCCAGTTCGAGCAGGGCGGTGACCACGCAGATGCAGTTGCTGCCCGACATCGGGTGGGCCTTGTCGGCCTGCAGCACGATGAAGCCGGCGTGGGCTTCGGGACGGGTCGGCGGCAGCAGCAGGTTGACCGACATCTGCAGGCAGCCACGGGGCTCCAGGGTCACCAGACGGCGCAGGCTGTCGTCCACCTCGTTGATGTGGTTCATCTTGTCGAGCATGGTCGCGCCAGGGATGCCCAGCACGCCGCCGGTGATGACCTTGCCGATCTCGCCCTCGCAGTGCACTTCGGCCAGTTGCAGGGTCTGTTTCCAACGCATGGCGTTACCTCACTTGATGTACCAGCCCCAGGGCTGTTGGCTGTCGTAGCGGGTGATCTGCTTGGTTTCCAGGTAGTTGTTCAGGCCCCATTCACCCAGCTCGCGGCCGATCCCGCTGTGTTTGTACCCGCCCCAGGGGGCCTCGGTAAAGGTCGGTTGCGAGCAGTTGATCCAGACGATGCCGGCGCGGAACTTGCGGGCGACCCGCTCGCAGCGCTGCAGGTCTCTTGACATGACGGCCGCACCCAGGCCGAAGCGTGAGCGGTTGGCCGAGCGCACGGCTTCTTCTTCGCTATCGAAGGGTCGAACGCAGACCACTGGGCCAAAGATCTCTTCGTTCCAGATCCAGCTGTCTTCGGGCACGTCGGCGAACACGGTCGGCTGCACGTAGTAGCCTTTGTCGAGGTGCGCCGGGCGCTCACCGCCGCAGACCAGCCGCGCACCTTCTTCGCGACCGCGTTCGATGGCGGCCAGCACCTTGTCGTACTGGCCGCGGTTGACCAGCGGCCCGAGCAGCACGCCATCTTCCAGGCCGTTGCCGAGGGTGATCTTGCGCGCCTCCTGCTCAAGGCGGGCGAGCAGCGGCGCGTATAGCGCACGCTCCACCAGCACCCGGGAAGTGGCCGAGCAGACTTCGCCCTGGTTCCAGAAGATGCCGAACAGGATCCACTCCACCGCGGCATCCAGGTCGCTGTCGGCAAAGATCACGAACGGCGACTTGCCCCCCAGCTCCAGGCTGATGTTCTTGATGTCGCGGGCCGCCGCTTGCATGATCCGGCTGCCGGTGGGCACGCTGCCGGTGAAGGCCAACTTGTCGACATCCGGGTGCTCGGCCAAGGGGGCACCGGCGTCGGTACCGAGGCCGGTGACCACGTTCAGCACGCCTGCCGGCAGGCCGGCTTCATCGGCGATGCGGGCCAGCTCCAGGGCGGTGAGCGGGGTCAGTTCGGACGGCTTGAGCACCATCGTGCAGCCGGCCGCCAGGGCTGGCGCGACCTTCCAGGCGGCCATCAGCATCGGGAAGTTCCACGGGATGATCGCGCCGGCCACGCCGATCGGCTCCTTGCGGGCGAGCGCAGTGAAGCGATCGTCTGCCAGGGCGATACCTTGCTCGCGCTGATCGTCCAGCTTCTCGGCGAGCTCCGCGTAGTAGTCGAAGCAACCTGCGGTGTCACCGATGTCCCACAGCGCTTCAGGCAGCGGCTTGCCGTTGTCGCGCACTTCCAGCTCGGCCAGGGCTTGCTGGCGCTCGCGAATCAGCGCGGCGATACGGCGCAGCACGCGGGCGCGCTCATGGCCGGGCAGCTGTGGCCAGGGGCCGTTGTCGAAGGCGTTGCGGGCGGCCGCGACGGCGGCGTCGACGTCTTCGGCGGTGGCAGCGGCCACCTGGGTAATCAATGTTTCGTCGCTCGGGTCGATCGTGTCGAAGCGCCCGTTGTTGATGGGCGCGGTCCATTGGCCGTTGATGTACAGCTGGTCGTAGCGGTTCATGCATGTCCTCCGATAAGGGCGAAGCGTCGGGCGCTGAAGGGGCTGAGGTCCTGGGCCGGGCGGCGGCCGCCAGCGAGGTCGCTGATGAGGCGGCCGGTGGTGGCGCCGAGGGTGAGGCCGAGCTGGCCGTGGCCGAACGCCATGAGCACATTCTGCAGACGTGGCGAGCGGTCGATCACCGGTTTGGTGTCTGGCAGGAACGGGCGGTAGCCGACACCGAACTCCATGCCTTCGGTGCGCAGTTGCGGCAGCATCCGGCGGGCCTTTTCCAGGATGATTTCGGCGCGCCTGAAATTGGGTTGGGCATTGGGCCCGGCGAACTCGATGGTGCCGCCGATCTGCAGGCCACGGGTCATCGGTGCGAAGCAGAAGCCACCGTCGGCGTAGATCACCGAATGGCGGATCTCGACGCCAGGTTGCGGCAGCACCGCCTGGTAACCGGCGATGCCGGCCAGCGGAATATTGACCCCCAGCGTGTCGAAGAAGGGGCGCGCACCGGTACCAGCGGCGACCACCAGCAGGTCGGCGGGTACATGGGCACCGTCGGCCAGGGCCACGCCGCTGGCCTTGTCATGGTTTTCCTCGATCTTCAGCGCGCGCTGGCGGATGCGTTTGCCGCCCAGGGCGATGAAGCTCTCGGTCAGTGCGGCGATGAAGCCTTCGGTGTCGCTCACGGCGCGCCAGTCGGGGAACAGCAGGCCATGCTGGAACTTGCCGGCCAGGGCCGGTTCGAGGTCGCCGATAGCGGCGCCGTCCAGCTCTTCGGAACGGAAGCCCAGCTGCTTGCGCAGTTCCAGGTGCGGGCGTTCGTGAGCGAGGCCGGCGGGGGAGTCGAAGACTTCGAGGATCGGCCGCTGGCCAAGCAGGGACTTGTCCGGGCAGGCGTCTAGCAGCGGCGCGTAGTTCTCGTACACGTGCTGGGTCAGGCGCGCCATGTCCTGGGCGATTTCGTGGATCTTGGCCGGGCGGGCGCAGGCGAGAAAACGCATGAACCACGGCAGGATCCCCGGCAGCGCACTCGGGCGCAGGGCCAGGGGGCCATTCTGGTCGAGCAGCCAGCCGGGGATCTTCATCAGGATGCCGGGCTTGGACAGCGGGATCACTTCGCTCACGGCCATCTGCCCGCAGCTCCACTTGGCGGTGCTGTCGCCGGGGGCGGCGGGGTCGATCAGCGTCACCCGGTGGCCGTCGCGCTGCAGGTACAGCGCGCAGCAGACGCCGACGATGCCGCCGCCGATGACCACGGCCTGTTGCGGGGTAGGGTGCGGGTTGTTCATGGGTCAGGCTCTTGGGTGAAGGCGAGGGCTTTGCCCTCGATTCGCGGGACAAGCCCGCTCCTACAGGGTCCGCGCCGCTCTGTAGGAGCGGGCTTGCCCCGCGAATGGGCCGCAAAGCGGCCCCTTGCGATTACTGTTGCGAAGCTTCGAATACCTTGCGGAATTCGGCCTTTTCTTCATCCGTCAGCGGCAGCAGCGGGGCGCGGGCGTTGCCGACCTTGAAGCCGGCCAGCTCGGCGCCGTACTTGACCTTCTGCACGAACTTGCCGCTTTCCAGGTTGGCCATGGCCGGGAACAGGCTGCGCATCACCTGCTGGGCACCGCGGATGTCGCCGCGGGTGAAGGCCTGGTGGAAGGCCACGACCTTCTCCGGGAAGATGTTGGCCGGCCCGCAGATCCAGCTGTCGGCACCCCACAGGTAGAAGTCCAGGGCCTGGTCGTCGGAGCCACAGGACAGCTGGATCCCCTTGTATTTCTCACCGATCTCGATGGCGCGCAACAGGTTGCCGCTGCTTTCCTTGATGCCGATCACACGCGGGTGCTGGTGCAGTGCAGCGATCACGTCCATGCCGACTTCGACATTGGTGCGGATCGGGTAGTTGTAGAGCACCACGTTGATCTCGGGGAAGGCCTCGAGGATGGTCTGGTAATGGGCCAGCAGCTCTTCCTGCGAGGGCAGTGCGTAGTAGGGCGGGGCGATCAGCAGGTTGGTATAACCGGCGTCGACGGTTTGCCTGACCTGCTCCAGTACTTCACGGGTGCAAGAGCCGTTGGCCCCGGCAATCAGAGTGCCGCGGTCACCGACCACTTCCTTCACCGTGGCGAGGATCTGCCGGCGCTCGTCGTTGGCCAGGGCGTAGTATTCGCCGGTCGAGCCCAGCGGCACGAAGCCGCTGACGCCGGCGGCCAGCTGGTGTTCGAGGATCGCGGCGAGGGTGTCGTGGTCGACCTTGCCGGCGGCGTTGAACGGGGTGACCAGGGCAGGCAGGATGCCGTTGAGTTTCATGTGCAAGTCTCCTTGGGTGAGGTATCAGTAGGCGTAGCGACGCAGCAGGCGCCCTTCGATCACGCCGACCAGGCGGGTGAGCGGGAAGGCGACGAGGAAGTAGATGACCGCCACCGCCGAGAGGAACTCGACCGGGCGGGCGGTGCTGTTGGAAATGTTCTGGCCGACGAACATCAGGTCGGCGACACCGACCGAGGAGATCAGCGCGCTCTCCTTGAACAGGCTGACCACGTTCGACAGCAGCGGCGGCACGGCGCGCAGCAGGGCCTGGGGGAACACCACGTACAGCACCTTGACCCGGGAGTTCAGGCCCAGCGCAGTGCAGGCGTCGTGCTGTTCGCTGGCGATGGATTTGAGTGCGCCGCGGAAGGTCTCGCTGGTGATCGCCGCCATATACAGGGTCAGCGCGATCAACACCGAGCCGTAGGGCGGGATATCCACTCCGAATACCACCGGGAAGCAGAAGAACACCCAGAACAGCTGGATCAGCAGCGGTGTGCCGCGGAAGAACTCCACGTACAGGGTCAGCGGCAGGCGCAGCAGCGGCGTCCTGAACTGGCGCAGCAGGCTCAGCACGAAGCCGGCGAGGATGCCCAGCAGGGCGCACACGGCGGTGAATGCCAGGGTCAGGGCCAGGCCCTTGAGCAGCACCGGCCAGTAGTGCAGCACGACTGAAAAATCGAGTGGCATGGCGGTCTCCTCAGCGTTGCGCGGCCAGGTCCTGGCGCCGTTCGAACCACTGCACCAGCTGCGCGACCGGCAGCGACAGGGCGAAGTAGACCAGGGCGATCAGGGTGTAGGTTTCCAGCGGGCGGTAGGCCTCGGTGGCCAGGCTCTTGCCCACATACATCAGGTCGGCGACCGCGACGATGGCCACCAGCGCGCTCTGCTGCAGGGTGCCGATGCCATTGGTGATCAGCACCGGCAGGGCACTGCGCAGCGACTGCGGCAGCACCACGTACAGCGTGCGTTGCCAGCCCTTGAGGCCCAGCGCGATGGCGGCATCCAGATGCTCGCGCGGCACCGCCTGCACACCGGCCCGATAGGCCTCGGCATTGAACGCGGTGAGGTTCAGCCCCAGGGCCAGGAAGCCCATGGCGATCGGGTCGATGAACACGTTGAACAGCATCGGCACGCAGTAGAAGAACCAGACGATCTGCAGCAGCGCCGGGGTGCAGCGGAAGAACTCTATGAGCAGCTGCGCCGGCCAGCGGATGACCCACCAGCGGCTGAGCGCCATCAGGCACAGCACGAAGCCGCAGGTCAGGCCGATCAGGTTGGCCACCAGCGCAAGCTCAAGGGTGACCTTGAGGCCGTCGAGCAGCGCCGGCAGGCTGCCGTTGAGAAAGTGGAAGTCGAATTGGTAGTTCATCGCGGCGGCCTCAATCCAGGTGCAGGACCTTTTCCAGGAACTCGCGGGTACGCGGTTCGCGTGGGGAGGTGAACAGCTGCTCGGGGTGGCCTTGCTCGACCACCTTGCCGTTGGCGCAGAACACCACGCGGGTGGCGATATGCCGGGCGAAGTGCATGTCGTGGGTGACGATGATCATCGCCATCTTCTGCTCGGCCAGCTGCAGCATCACGTTCTGCACCTCGGTGACCATTTCCGGGTCCAGCGCCGAGGTGACTTCGTCGAACAGCATCAGGCGCGGTTCGAGCATCAGCGCCCGGGCAATCGCTACGCGCTGCTTCTGGCCGCCGGACAGCTGGCTGGGATAAGCGTGCAGCTTGCTTTCCAGGCCCAGCCGGGCGAGGTAGGCGCGGGCCTTTTCGGTGGCCTCGGCCTTGCTCAGGCCGTGCACCTTGACCGGCGCCAGGATCAGGTTGCCCAGCACCGACAGGTGCGGGAACAGCGTGTAGTGCTGGAACACCATGCCGACCTGCTTGTGCAGGGCTTCGTCCAGTGGCTTGCCGTGCTTGCGCTCGCCGGCGATGTAGGGCTTGCCCTGGAACTGGATGTGGCCGCCCTGGATGCCCTCCAGGCCCATCAGCACCCGCAGCAGCGAACTCTTGCCGCTGCCCGACGGGCCGATGATCACCAGGCGATCGTCGGCGCGCATGTCGAGGTTCATCCGGTCCATCACCACCAGCTGCTCGCCATAGGCCTTGCAGACGTCATGCAGCTGGATGAAATCGCCGCCCTGGGGCAAATCCGGGGTGAGCGAAGCCTGTGGCTGGGCAGCCACCAATCGGGGAGTGTTCATCGTTTCGTCTCCACGAAGGCGCATCGGGCGGCGCCTTCGGCACAGGGCTTTACTGGGCGGGCTTGTCGGCGGCGTTGGTTGCGGTCGACGCCTTGTCTACCAGCTTGTCGATCTCACCGGCTTCGCGGCGCTGGGTCAGGTAGATGTTGAGCACCGCAAGGTCCGCGGCGGACATCTCGCGCGAGACGCCAAACGACACGCCTTGCTTGGCCAGGGCCGGCGTGGGGAAGACTTCCCTGGCCCAGTCGTTGGCCAGGGCGAACAGATGGTTGGTGTCGCTGGCGTCGGCCAGCACGTCGGCGCGGCGTGACATCAGGGCCATACGGGTTTCGTCGGAGCCCGGCAGGCGCATCACGGTGGCGTTCTTCACAACGGCGGAGACGGCCTTGTCTGCGGCGGTGCCGGACATCACGGCAATGGTCACACCGGGTTTGTCGTAGTCGGTGATGACACTGCCGGCACCGCTGAACTTGGGGTTTTCCTTGTTCACCAGCAGCGACACCTGGTAGTCGGTAGCCGGCACCGAGAAGGCCACGGCGAGGGCGCGTTCCGGGGTCTGGTTGAGGGCCATGGCAAGGTCCCACTTGCCGCTTTGCAGGCCGGCGACCTGGTTGTCCCAGCTGGTGTCGACGAACTGTGCCTTGACCTTGAGTACCTTCTCGGCGAAATCGCGGCACAGATCGACGAAGTAGCCGCTGTACTGGCCGCTGGCGGCATCGCGCATCACGTAGGGCGCGGCAACGGCAGCGCCGCAGCGCAGCACGCCGGCTTTCTGGACGGCTTGCCACTGGGGGGCTTCAGCGGCCTGGGCGCTGAAGGCCAGGCCCATGACAGCGGCGCTGGCCAGGGTATTGCGGATGGAGCGGGGGACTGAAACGCGCATTTTTGACCTCTCCGTTGAACTTGTTGTTGTAGGCAGAAGGGCAAAGCTGAATCGCTGTGTGTTTATTTGAGTGTTGTGATGTGTGCAGCGATGTATTCAGGTTAGGCCCGAGCGCGAAATGTTGTCAACGGGGAGTTTTCTGCAGGCAAAAAAAAGACCTGTGGGAAGGGGCAGGCCCCTAGCCACAGGTCTTTTTGAATCAGAGGGTTATGTTATCAGCGCGCCTCCGGCACGATCATGCTGGCAGGGGCTTCGGCGGCACGTCGGCGCGCTACGCAATAGTACAGCACGCTCGGCACCACCAGCCCGATCAGCCATGACACATCCACGCCACCCAGGTGCGCGACCATCGGGCCGGTGTACAGCTTGGTGTCGATGAAGGGCATCTGCACCAGCACGCCAAAGGTGTAGACACTGATGCCAGGCCAGTTCCAGCGGCCATAGCGGCCCTCCGGATCGGCCAGGGCCGGGATGTCGTAGCGTTCTTTGGTGATGAAGTAGTAATCCACCAGGTTGACCGCGCTCCAAGGCACGAAGAAGGTCAGCAGGAACAGGATGAACGACTTGAACGCACTGAGGAACGAGTGCTGGCCGAGCAGGGCGACCAGGGTGGCGGCGCCGACGATGGCCAGTACGAACACCAGGCGTTGCACGCGGCTGATCGCCAGGTGGCCACGGAAGCCGCTGATGATGGTGGCGATGCACATGAAGCTGCCATAGGAGTTCAGCGTCGAGATGGTCACCTTGCCGAAGGCGATGCTGAAGTACAGCAACGCTGCGGTGGTACCGGCGCCGCCGAGGCCGACGATGTAGGCCACTTCACGCCCGCTGAACTGCCCGCCAGCGATGGCCGCAGCGAACACGCCGAGAATCATCGACGCCTGCGCGCCGACGACCGAACCCAGGCCAGCGGCGAGGAAGGTCTTCACCGGTGACGTGCTGCTCGGCAGGTAGCGCGAGTAGTCTGCCACGTAGGGGCCGAAGGCAATCTGCCAGGAGGCCGCCAGCGACACTGAGAGCAGGAAGGTGGCCCAGCTGAAGTGGCGGTTTTCCAGCAGCTGGCCGATGTCGGCGAGCATCAGGATGCGGCTGAACAGGTAAACGAAGGCGATGATGCCCAGCACGCTGGCGACCCGGCCGATCCAGTGGATTACCCGGTAGCCGGCCAGGGTGGCGAGCACGATCACCGAGGCGAAGATGAGGATGCCGGTGCTGTCGCTGACGCTCAGCAACTGACCGATGGCTTGCCCGGACAGCACCGTACCGGTGGCCGTGAAGCCCAGGTACATCAGGCATACCAGCACCATCGGGATGGCCGCGCCATACACGCCGAACTGCACGCGGCTGGAGATCATCTGCGGCAGGCCCAGTCGCGGGCCCTGGGCCGCATGCAGGGCCATGACCGCGCCACCGATCAACTGGCCCAGCAGCAGGCCGATCAGCGACCAGAACACGTCGCCGCCCAGCACCACGGCCAGGGCACCGGTGACGATGGCGGTAATTTGCAGGTTGGCGCCGAGCCAGAGGGTGAATTGGCTGTACAGCTTGCCATGGCGCTCGGCTTCGGGAATGTAGTCGATAGAGCGCCGTTCGAGCACGGATTTGCGGGACATTGAGGGCTCCACTTGATTGTTTTTGTGTCAGGGAGAGGGCCATCGCCGGCACGCTGCGCGGATGGCGTCTGCCTGATGTGAGCATGTCTATACAAGTAAGGTCAAGTGAAGCTTGCAAGCCATAACAGACAATCTGTTGCGCAAGGGTTGGCCACAACTGTGCTGGTCCCTGGTCGGAAAATGGCCTTATGCTGTTACGAAATATGTCTAGAACGCCTGAAGAAGGAAGTTGGAATGCCGCTCAAGGACCTGCTGATCGCCCTGGTGGTGATTGTCGCCTGGGGAGTCAATTTCGTGGTCATCAAGGTCGGCCTCGATGGCCTGCCGCCGATGCTGCTGGGGGCATTGCGCTTTCTGCTGGTGGCGTTTCCGGCCGTGCTCCTGGTCAAGCGGCCGAAGCTGCCGTGGTGCTGGCTGATCGCCTATGGCGCAACCATTTCCCTTGGCCAGTTCGCCTTCCTCTTCCAGGCCATGTACAGCGGCATGCCACCGGGCCTGGCGTCGCTGGTGCTGCAGTCGCAGGCTTTCTTCACCCTCGGTTTTGCCGCGCTGTTCCTGGGTGAGCGGCTGCGCCTGGCCAGTGTGCTGGGGCTGGTGGTGGCTGCCTGCGGCCTGGCGCTGATCGGCAGTGAAGACAGCGGCCATGTGCCGCTGGTGGCGTTGTTGCTGACCTTGTGTGGCGGGGCCATGTGGGGCATGGGCAACATCATCACCCGCCGCTTTGGCTCGGTGGATTTGGTGGCGCTGGTGATCTGGGGCGGGTTGATTCCGCCGCTGCCGTTCCTGGCCTTGTCGTGGTGGCTGGAAGGGCCGGAACGTATCGGCCATGCGCTGGCCAATATCAGCTGGAGTTCGGTGCTGGCGCTGGCGTACCTGGCATTCGTCGCCACCATGATCGGCTACAGCCTGTGGAGCAAGCTGCTGTCGCGCCACCCGGCGGGCAAGGTAGCGCCGTTCTCGCTGCTGGTGCCTGTGATCGGCCTGAGTTCGTCGGCGTGGTTGCTGGGTGAACGGTTGACGGCGGTGCAGGGCTGGGGTGCGCTGCTGGTGATGCTCGGCCTGTTGGTCAATGTGTTCGGGCCGAAGCTGGGGCAGCGTCTGCGGGCAGCCAGTGCGCAGTAGCGGAAGCAGCCGGCGCATTTGTTAGACTTGGCCTTTTTTGCAAGGCCAAGGAGCGCAACATGATCATCTCCACCACCAGCCAACTCGAAGGCCGCCCGATCGCCGAGTACCTTGGCGTGGTCAGCTCCGAATCGGTGCAGGGCATCAACTTCGTGCGCGATTTCTTCACACGCGTTCGCGATGTCTTCGGTGGCCGTTCGCAGACCCTGGAAAGCGCCCTGCGCCAGGCCCGCGAGCAGGCCACCGAGGAACTCATTGCGCGGGCACGGCAGTTGCAAGCCGATGCCGTGGTAGGCGTAGACTTCGAGATCAGTATGCCGTCGGTGCAAGGCGGCATGGTCGTGGTCTTCGCCACCGGTACCGCCGTGCGGCTGAAGTAGCCAAATGCCACTGGTCGGGTCTGCAGGTTTCGGCCAGGCAGTCCGCTTGTGACCGGCTAGTCTCACTGGCATAGGTCGCGTTTTTCAGGTCAGCCCATTGCTGGCCGACGCGGGCGCCACGGAATGGAGACAGGCATGAGCGACACCTTTTTCGAAGACACGAACGATGCATTCCCGATCAACAGCCAAGTACGTTGCGGTCAGGCGGCATTCAACCTGGGCTTCGCCCACATGACCCTGGACGACTCGGAAAACCTCAAGCCTGCACACCTGCAGCGCATCAAGAAGGGCCGTTTCACGCCACGGGTGCCAGCCAGGAAGTAAGCCTCGAAAAAGTGAACCGGCTCACACAACCCCGCCCGATGGCGGGGTTTTTTGTGGGTGTTGCTTGACCCTGCTCATGGTAACCGTGGGTTGCCCTCGCGATGGCGGCGCAGTTGTGGTCTTCTGGCGCGGCATCCAGGAAAAAGAGGATTGATTTTTCATGCGAGTCAGGGACGAGACCTATTGGCAGTGGGCCGACGCACGGTTACACAGCCGCTGCCATGACGAAGTGCTCAGCGACGGCACTTCGCTGGATATCCAGGTGCGCTTGTCGCGGCTCGGCGCCACGCAGCTGTTCCTTGGGCTGTATGGGCAAGATGGGCGAGCACTGCTGGAGGAGTACTACGCGTCGCGGCCTGGCGAGACCATGACCCGTGCGTTGGTGTGGGGTGTCGACCGGGCCCGGGCGTTGGCCACGGGTGCATTGCCCATGCCGCGGCGGCAACGGCGGGCATGAAAAAGCCCGGCCTATGCGGGCCGGGCTTCATAAGTGGCGGCGAACCCTCAGTTCAGCGGTTCGATCACCTTCACTGCCTGCCGCTCACGGGCGGCGGGCCATTCTTGTTGCAGGGTCTGCAGGACGCGGCCGACGAACTCGGTATCGGCGGCGGCCTTCTTGCCGACGTAGCCCTGGCCACGGCGGTAGACCTTGAAGCGGGCGCGCATGCTGGGCAGGTGCGCTTCGAATTCATCTTCGACCGTGTTCGGCGGCAGGCGGTCGATGCGCACCTCGCCGGTCTGGCTGACCCACAGCAGGTGGTCGTCGAGGCTGTCCTTGCGTACTGCGAACAGCTGGGCCAATTGGTCGATAGTCGGATTGTTGTTCAAGTTCATCATAAAGCCCCCATCACCTATTTGTTGTTGATTGTCACAGTTGGCGCCACCGGTTGTAGCGCACTACCAAGGCTGCTACAGCAGCATCGCAACAGGGGCTTTCTCACGCTGCCTTTTGGACAGATTCCCTCTCCACGGACGGCCTGCGTTACCGCGCAAGCCGTCTGGAACACCCTTGCCACCGCTCCCGATCAGGGAGACGGCTTCATCATGCACAAGGCTGATGAACGGCGTCAATGCTTTTGTAGTGAATATTTTTCGTCACTACATTTTTGTCATATTGTCTGGCAACTCACTCGCCGGTGACTCAGCGGTCGAGGCTGGACAGGATCTGGAAGGCCGCGCGGACCCGCGCCTCGTTGGGGTAATTGCGGTTGGCGAGCAGGACAATGGCCTTGCCTTCGGACGGGATGAAGGCTGCGTAGGCGCCGAAACCGCTGGTGGCCCCGGTCTTGTTGTACCAGGCGGCGGGCAGGGCCGGGAGCGCCGGGTTCAGGCGCTGGGTGGCTTGGGGCTCACGAATCAGGCGCGGGCTGTTGCCATCGACCAGTGTCTCCAGCGCGACCGGGTAAGGGTAGCGTTCCCAGCCCAGGCCCTGGGTCATGGCGCCCACCTTGAAGTAGCCGGCCTGGGTGATGGCGGTGGCTTTGCGCAGGGCCGGTGGCAATTCGTCAGGCTGCATGTGCAGGCGCACGTAGCGCAGCAGGTCGCTGGCGCTGGTCTTGATGCCGTAGGCTTCGTCGGCGTAGGGGCCGGGGCTGACGCGCACCGGGTGGTTCTGCGCGTCATAGCCTTGCGCATACAGTGGCTGTGCACGCTGTGGAACCTGCAGGTAGGTGTGCCGCAGGCCCATCTGCGGTAGCAGGTGCTCGGTCATGACGGCGGCGAATGGCTTGTGTTGCGCACGTGCCGCAAGGTCGCCGAACAGGCCCAGGCTCGGGTTGGAGTAGCAGCGCTGGGTGCCATGCTCGGTGCGCGGCTTCCAGTTGCGGAAGAACGCCAGCGTCTGCTCTGGCGTCTGTACTTCGTCGGGGAACTGCAACGGCAGGCAGTCAGCGCTGTAGGCGCCGAACTCCAGCATGCTGGTCTCGCCCAGGGGCGCGCCGGCCAGCGCGGGCTGGTAGCGACGGGCAGGGGCCTCAAGGTCGAGTTTGCCTTCGGCGCTGGCCAGGGCGGCGAGGGTGGCGGTGTAGGTCTTGCTCAGCGAGCCGATCTCGAACAGGGTGTCGGCGGTGACCGCGTTGCCGTCGGCTTTGCTGGCCACGCCATAGCTGAAGTAGTGGGCCTGGCCGTTGGCGTAGACCGCCACGGCCATGCCGGCGATGTCCTGCTCTTTCATCAGGGGCCGGATGACCTCGTCCACCTGGGCTTGCAAGGGTTCGGCAGCTTGCGCACAGGTGGAGCCGAAGAGGATGAGCAGTGGTGCAAGACGTACGAGCGGCATGCGAGGTTCCTTTTTTTGGGTGTGGCCGTCGAGGGTGTGTCCGTTGAGCGACACCGATGGGGGTTCCGGCGTTAGCGGGAAAAAACCCAAGACCTTATCGTCTGGCCTTGCACAACGACAAGATGGAAACTGTTATGAAGTATTTGCGCATGTTGTTCGACAACTTCACCCTGTGCCTGCTCGGGGTGGTGCTGATCGCCACCGTGCTGCCTTGCTCGGGCGACGGCGCGGTGTATTTCGGCTGGCTGACCAACCTGGCGATCGGCCTGCTGTTCTTCCTGCACGGCGCCAAGCTGTCGCGCGAGGCGATCATCGCGGGTGCTGGCCACTGGCGTCTGCACCTGCTGGTGTTCTCCTGCACCTTCGTGATGTTCCCGCTGCTGGGCCTGGCGTTCAAGCCGCTGTTCGTGCCGCTGGTAGGCAACGAGCTGTACCTGGGCGTGCTGTACCTGTGCGCGCTGCCTGCCACCGTGCAGTCGGCCATCGCCTTCACCTCGCTGGCCCGAGGCAATGTGCCGGCAGCCATCTGCAGCGCGGCGGCTTCCAGCCTGATCGGCATCTTTCTGACCCCGCTGCTGGTGATGATGCTGCTGGGCGCCAGCGGTGATACGGGTTCGGGGCTGGATGCCGTACTGAAGATCACGATGCAGTTGCTGGTGCCGTTCGTGGCCGGGCAGGTCGCACGCCGTTGGGTCGGTGCCTGGGTCAAGAAAAATGCTCGCTGGCTCAAGATGGTGGACCAAGGCTCGATCCTGCTGGTGGTGTACACCGCGTTCAGCGAGGCTGTGGTCACCGGCCTGTGGCACACCGTGTCGCCGCAGCACCTGGCCGGGCTGTTCGCTGTCTGCGGCATCCTGCTGGCGGTGGTGCTGTTCGCTACGCGCGTGCTGGGCAAGGTGCTGGGCTTCAGCCTGGAAGACCGCATCACCATCCTGTTCGCCGGCTCCAAGAAGAGCCTGGCCACCGGGGTGCCGATGGCCCAGGTACTGTTCGTGGGGAGCGGCATTGGCGCGATGATCCTGCCGCTGATGCTGTTCCACCAGATCCAGTTGATGGTGTGTGCGGTGCTGGCGCAGCGCTATGCCAGCCGCGAGCAGGTAGGTGAGGAGGCTACGGCTTCTTCCTGACAAGAGTATGTTTCCGGTGCAGGCTATCGAGCCTGCCCGGAACTGCGCTCGCGCAATGCCTTACCTACCTCGGCCTCGATCTTGTAGGCCGGTCCTTCCAGCTCCTCGTAGTTGCGCGCATAGCGCCGGGCAAACTCATTCACCCCCAGTTGCTGATACTGCTGCACATGCTTGAGCTCATGGGCCCACAACGCCACGTTGTCCTCGGCATCGCTGGCATGGCGGAAGATGATGGTGTCGATCAGCGTCACCGCATTCACGTCCGGGTTCTGCAGCATGGCGTTGGCCGCCGTGACCTGCTGCTCGTCACCGACCCGGTAGCGCGCGGCATCGAGCACGGCAAAGTCATACCAGGGCTCCAGTTGCGCGCGGATGTGCAAGGGGATCGGTTGAGTGCCGCTGGCAGTGGCCTCGTCACGCGCCTGTTGCAAGGCAAACGCCAGGCTGCCCGACGCTACGGTCTCGACATCCTTGAGCACCTGCCCGGCCTGGCCGGGGTCGATCGGTGCGCAGAAACAGCCCATCAGGCACACCTGATACTGCCCGGGCGGGCAGGCCTGTTCGGCCACAGCAGGCGCTGCCAGCAACAGCCCCAACAGCAGGTTAATCCGCTTCATTCAACGCCCTGTCGACAAAGCCTTTGCTGGCATCGAGCAACTGCTGTTGCACCGTTTCGCTGGCCAGCATGCGCCCGACCACCAGTGCGCCGACGCACTGACTGATCAGCACCCAGGCCAGCGCCGGGTCTTCCAGGGTTTCGCTCCACGCGGCATGCAGGCTCACCAGCCAGTGCTCGGCCTGTTCGCGCACGGGTTGTTCGGCGCGGGCGATTTCCACCCCCAAGGGCGGCAGCGGGCAGCCGCCTTCAGCATTGTGCAGGTGGGCCAGGCTCAGGTACTGCTGCAGGCAGCGGGCCAGGCGTTCGCGGCTGCCACCCTGGTTGGCCAGGCGGGCCAGCGGGCTGTTGCACAGTTCCTGGCGGACCACCTCGGTGAACAGGTCGTCCTTGGACGGGAAGTGGTTGTAGAAGGCGCCGCCGGTCAGACCGATGGCCTTCATCAGCCCAGCTACGCCGGTGCTGGAAAAACCGCCGCGCTTGGCCAACGCGCCGCTGCTGGCCAGCAGCTTGTCACGGGTCTGCTGCTTGTGTTCGGTGGAGTAGCGCATGCACGACCTCTTCGCGCTGCTTGACGATGGGGGCGATCATAACATAGCGTTCGTTTACTAAACGATCATTCACCAATGGAGTCAAGCATGGCAGAACAACAAAAAGTGGTGCTGGTGATCGGGGCAGGGGACGCCACCGGCGGCGCTATCGCCAAGCGCTTTGCCCGTGAGGGTTATGTCGCATGTGTAACCCGCCGCCAGGCTGAAAAGCTGCAGCCGCTGATCGATGAGATCCGCGCTGCAGGGGGGCAGGCCCATGGCTTCGGCTCGGATGCGCGCAAGGAAGAAGAAGTTGCCGAGCTGGTGGAAACGATTGAGCGTGATATCGGCCCGATCGAGGCGTTTGTCTTCAATATCGGCGCCAATGTGCCGTGCAGCATCCTTGAGGAGACACCACGCAAGTATTTCAAGATCTGGGAAATGGCCTGCTTCGCCGGCTTCCTCACCGCCCAGGCCGTGGCCCGGCGCATGGTCGCCCGCGAGCGCGGCACCCTGCTGTTCACTGGCGCCACCGCAGGCACGCGTGGCGCTGCCGGTTTCGCTGCCTTCGCCGGGGCCAAGCACGGATTGCGCGCCCTGGCCCAGAGCATGGCGCGGGAGCTCGGCCCACGGAACATCCACGTTGCCCATGTGGTGGTAGATGGAGCCATCGACACGGCGTTCATCCGTGACAGTTTCCCGGAACGCTATGCGCTGAAGGATCAGGACGGCATTCTCGACCCGGCGCACATCGCCGACAGCTACTGGTTCCTGCACGCACAGCCCCGCGATGCCTGGACCTTCGAACTGGACCTGCGCCCGTGGATGGAGCGTTGGTAAGCCTGACTGAGCAAGGAGTGTGATGCATGAGCAAGACCGTGGAGTTCTACTTCGACCTAGGCAGCCCGGCCAGCTATCTGGCCTGGACGCAGCTGCCTGCCCTCTGCGCCCGGCATGGCGCGACCCTCGTATACCGACCCATGCTGCTTGGCGGAGTGTTCCAGGCCACCGGCAACGCTTCGCCTGCGATGATCCCCGCCAAGGGCCGTTACATGTTCACCGACCTTGGCCGTTATGCCCGCCGGTATGGCGTGCCATTCGGCCTGCCGCCGGGGTTCCCGGTGAACACTCTGACCCTGATGCGCGGCGCCATCGGCATGCAGCTTCGCGCGTCAAGCCAGTTCGAAACGCTGTTGGCCGTGCTGTTCAAGGGGCTGTGGGAACAGCGGCGCAACTTGAGCGATGGCTCGGCACTGGATGAAACGCTCAGCCAGGCCGGCTTCGACCCAGTGGCGTTTCATGCCCTGGCGGCGGATGGCGAAGTCAAGGCCGAACTCAAGCGGGTGACCGAGGAGGCGGTTGCGCGGGGTGTGTTCGGTGCGCCGACCTGCTTTGTCGACGGGGAGATGTTCTTCGGCCAGGATCGCCTGGGTTTCGTCGAAGAAGCGCTGAGCCGTTAAGGGAGGAGGGCCTCGCCCTGGGCGAGGCCAAACCTGGCTCAGAAATTGGCCGGGGTGTTGGCGCTGATGATTTCCGCCTCGTCCTGGCCAATGTTCTTGAAGCTGTGTGGCAGGGTGGTGGGGATGTAGTAGCCATCGCCCGAGTTGAGGATGCTTACCTGGCCATCGACCCACAGTTCCACGGTGCCGCGGGTGACCAGGCCACATTCTTCCCCTTCGGCATGCACGATCGGCTCGCCGGAGTCGGCACCCGGGGCGTAGAGCTCGCGCAGCATGCGCATCTGCCGGGCCTCGACGCTGGCACCTACCAGCAGCATGCGCAGGCCATTACGGCCTAGGTCCGGCTGCTCGCTGGCACGGAACACGAAGCGCTCTTCGCGCACCGGCTCGTCGAAGCTGAAGAACTCGGCCAGGGTCATGGGGATCCCTTCGAGCAGCTTTTTCAGGGAGCTGACCGACGGGCTGACTCGGTTCTGTTCGATCTGCGAGATCGTCGAATTGGTCAACCCGCTGCGACGGGCCAGTTCCCGTTGGGAGAGGTTGTTGCGTTCACGCACCAGTTTGAGTCGCGTCCCCGTGTCCATAGCCGCCTTGTAATCAGAGGTGTTTAAAATAATTAGCGACGCATTAAAACACACTCTGCACGCTTGCGCGCTGTGCTTTCAGGCGCGTGGGTCACGCGGTAGCGGCCACAGCCCGACCAGCAGCAAAAGCACTGCCACTGCCAGGAACGGCAGGCGTGGGTCCAGGGCGTAGACCAACGTACCGGCCAGCGGGCCGATCACCGCGCCCATGCCCTGGGCGGCACCAATCGAGCCTGCGGTGGCACCTTGTTCCGAGGCCTGCATGGCATTGGCCGCCAGCGCGGAAAACGCCGGGAACACAAAGCCCATGCCGGCCGCGGCGACAAAGTAGCAACTCCACAGCCAGGGCGCCGTGGTGGCCAGCGCGCCACAGGCGAAGCCCAGCGCCGACACACTGGCGCCGACCCGGATCATCTTCAAGGGCGGCCACTCCAACTGGCGCAGCAGTACCTGCGACAGGATCAGCGCGACCCCAACGGTGGTCAGGGCGATACCGGCAGCCTGGGCAGCGTCGGTCGGCGCCAGCTGCAGGCGGTCGAGGGCAAAGAAACCGACGACGATCTGCGACACCGTGACGCTGAGCATGGCGCTGAATGCCACCTGCAGTGGCCGGCGCAGGCGAGGGTCGCTGAGCCGGACAGGGCTGGGCGCATGGCTTTGCGCAAGGGGCTGGGGCTTGAGCTTGAACAGCAGCACCAGGAATGCGCTGGCCGGCAACAGCGACATGATATGGAACGGCAGGCTCAGGCTGTGCTGTGCCAGCACGGCCGCCAGCGCCGGCCCCACCACCAGGCCCACAGCATTCGCCGCGCCCAGCGAAGCCATGGCCCGCGCCCGGCGCTGTGGCTCGACATGGTCGGCGATCAGCGCGTTGCAGCCCACCGGGATGGCGGCGTAGAAGGCACCGATGCAACCGCGTGCCAGCATCAGGCCGACGAACGCCAGGCCCGCCCCCGGCAGCCAGCGCAGCGCCCCTTCGACGAACAGGCACAGCAGCCAGTAGGCCAGGGTGAAGCCGGCGCTGCCCAGTAGCAGTATCCGGCGGCGCCCCAGGCGGTCGGACAACCGCCCCCACGGGCGCGCCAGCAGCACCCAGACCACGCCGGCCACGGTCACCGCCGCGCCAGCTTGCCAGGTGGCCATGCCCAGCAGGCGCGAGATCGGCCCGATCAATGCGACGAAGGCCATCATCGACATGGTGCAGGCCATGTTGGCCAGCAGCAGCGGGCGCATGTCCAGGGTGTTGGCGGGTGTCAGTAATGCAGGGTCCTTTGCGACGTTCATAAGGCAATCCAGGGCAGGTCGACAAGAAAGCTGTCGAGCTTAATGAGAATAATTGTTGTTTGTCGAGCCCGCCCGGGCATCAGCCTGTCATTCGCTGCGCCGCACGGGGCCTGGCCACATGCTACGCAACACGCCGTCCCGACGCACCAGTGCATGCATCAATGCGGCCCCCAGATGCACCAGCACGGTGGCGAACAGCAGGTACCCAGCCCAGCCGTGGGCCTGGCGCAGCACGGCATACAGTTGCAGGTCGTGAGGGGCGATCGCCGGCAGTTGCAGGGGGCGTGGGTAGCCACCCGCCGACAGCATCGCCCAGCCCAGCAGCGGCATGGCCAACATCAAGCCGTAGAGCAGCAGGTGCGAGGCGCCTGCGGCAAAGCGCTGGAACGCCGGCAGGTCGGTGGGCAGTGGCGGATGTGGCAAGGTCAGGCGCAGGCCTATGCGCACGATCACCAGTACCAGCAAAGCCAGGCCAGTGGCCTTGTGCAATTCGACCAGCAGCGGGTGGCGCGGTGAGAGGTCGCCGACCATGCTCACGCCGATGAACAGCATGCTGATGATCAGGATTGCCATCAGCCAGTGCACCAGGCGCGCCAAGGGGTGGAAGACTTCAGGTTTCATCGCTGTGCTCCTGCGCCGAGAGACTCGCGGCTGCGGCGGTTGAAGGATTCCGAATAGGCCGCCGAACGGGCGGCGAGGATCGGGTCGGCGGACGGCTCGATGCCGCTGGGCAGGATCAACGGGTCGAAGTTCAGGTCACGGCAGGCGCCTTGTTCGGGGGCGTCGACCTGTTCGACCACCAGCGTGCCGGCATCGACGCTACGGCGCTCCGCTGGCCATGGGCGAGCCGGGTCGTCCACTGCATCGTCCGGGTCGGCCAGGACCAGGCGCAGGGTCCAGCGCAGCGGACCTTGGGCCAGGCGCTGTTGCAGGTCGTGCTGGAGGAACTGCTTGTCGTCGACCTGGCCGGGCAAGGCGGTGAATGGCGTTTGCGGTTCGAGCTGCCAGCGCACCGGGTGCGCCGTGCCGCTGGCATCGATCAGGCGGAAGGCGTTGATGCTGTGGTACTGGGTGCTGGCGAAGCTGTCGCTGGGCTTGTAGCTCGCCGCCCATTGGCGAAATGCCGCGCTTTCCGGGTGGGCGGCGAAGAATGCCTGCAGCTTGACCGGGTCCGGCTTGCCGGTGGCCGGGTCTGGCGCGCCGGCCAGCACCTGGTCGTAGAAGCCCTGCGGGTTGCTGACCGCCAGCACCGGTGGGTTGTTCATGCCGGTACGCCAGATCTGACCGTCATCAGTACTCAGCTGAATCGCCAGGCTGCGCACCGGTACGCCGGTGTCCGGGGCGAAAGGGTTGGCACCGCCGATGGCGAAGCGGCCGATCACCGGCACCCGCGCCTGGCTGAAGGCCCGTGCAGTCGACAAGCTCGCGGCCTGGCCGCTGGGCTGGAAGTAGCCGCTGATGCACAGGCCCTTGGCGTGGTTCTTGCGATAGCCCGGGTGGTGGCCGGCCTGGGCCTCGAAGGTGTCGATGATGCGTTGTGGCGTCAGCTGCGGCCCGCCGATCCAGCCAGCGGCATAGGCGAAACCGGCGCCCAGCGCCAGCATCACGGCGCCGATGCCGGCCAGGCGCAGTGCCTTGGCGGGGCCTTGCAAAGGTGAGTTCATGGTCGTCTTCCGGTTCAGTGAAGGTGCCGGTACGACGGCGCAGAGAAAAACTTATTCCCTCGGCGGGAATAGATTTTCTCGCCAGGCGTCTGCCCCATACACTGACAACCCCAGCGCCCGGTACCTGACCATGCACGATCTGGACGAACAGCAGTGGCGTGAGCTATTGCAGCGCCTGCGCCGCTTTGCCTTGTGGCTGACCCGCGAGCCCGGCAGTGCCGATGACCTGGTCCAGGCCACGGTCGAACGCGCCTTGAGCCGCCGTGGCCAGCAACGCGAAGCCGAGGCCCTGCGCGCCTGGCTGTTCACCATTCTTTATCGGCTGTTTCTCGATGGTAAGCGCCGTGAGCGCTTGCATGCTCGCTGGCTATCGTGGTTCGGCCGAAGCGCCGTGGAACACGAAGTGGTGGGGGACAACACCGAGGACATCGTCCTGGCCCAGGCCGACTTGCAGGCCTTCGCCCAGCTGTCGACTGAGCAGCGGGCCCTGCTGTTGCTGGTCAGTATCGAAGGGTTGAGTTACAAGGAAGCGGCCGCAGCCCTGGAAATCCCCATTGGTACAGTGATGTCGCGCCTGTCGCGTGCCCGTGCCGCCTTTCGCGAACTGACCGAGGGCAACCCCCAGCCGCCGGCCTTGCGGAGACTCAAATGACACGCCTGATCCCTGGTGAAGACGAGCTGCACGCCTACATCGACGACCGCCTGGAGCCGGCGCGGCGCGCCGAGGTACAGGCCTGGCTGGCGGCCAACCCGCAGGAGGCGGCGCGGGTCGAAGCCTGGCGCAACGACGCCCGGCGCCTGCGTGCGGCCCTGGCAGGGTTTGCCGAGCAGCCTGGGGCGGCCACGCTCGACCTGCGCCAGGTGCAGCAGCGGGTGCGCCAGCGCCGGCAGCGGCGCCTGGCTTCGGCGGCGGTATTGCTGCTGGCCATGGGCATTGGCGGGTTGGGTGGCTGGCAGGCACGGCAGGTGACCTTGGCCAGCAATGAATTGCCGATGGCCGATGCGGTGCAGGCCCATCGGCTGTTCGCCGGCAGTGAGGCACTGGATATCCAGGCCAGCGACCCGGCGCAGCTACGCGACTGGCTGGGCCGGCATTTCAGCCGCGTGGGGCAATTGCCGGACCTGGCGGGATACGGCTTTCAGCCGGTGGGCGCGCGTTTGCTCAGCAACGAGCAGGGGCCGGCGGCGCTGCTGGTATTCCAGGATCGCAACGGCCAACGCATCAGCCTGTTCCTGCGCTCGCCCGGTGACCGCTATGAGCGCATGCCGCAGGGGCAGCGGGTCGATGGGCAGCTGGAGGCGCGGTACTGGTCGCATGGGGCGTACAACTTTGCCTTGGTCAGCGCGGCGGACGATGGGCGTGGGGCAGGGGTGGGGGAGGCGTTGCGGTTGGGGTTGTAGCGGGGGTGTAGGCTTGAGGTTTGCGGTGGGTTTGAGATCGCGCGCCGCCCGCGCGGCGCTCGGTCTCACAGGCGACACATCCCTGACGGCACGCTCCCAGACAACTCAACTCAATTCGAGCCAGATCGGCGCATGGTCCGACGGCTTTTCCATCCCGCGCAGCTCATAGTCCACGCCAGCCGCCTTGATCCGCGGCACCAGGGCCTGGGAGGCCATGATCAGGTCGATGCGCAGCCCGCGCTTGGGTTCGTCTTCGAAGCCGCGGCTGCGGTAGTCGAACCAGCTGAAGCGGTCGGCCACCTCCGGGTACAGGTGGCGGAAGCTGTCCACCAGGCCCCAGCCCTTGAGGCGTTCCATCCACTCACGCTCTTCCGGCAGGAAGCTGCACTTGCCGGTCTTCAGCCAGCGCTTGGCGTTGTCCGGGCCAATACCGATGTCGCAGTCCTGGGGCGAGATGTTCATGTCGCCCATCACCAGTACCGGCTGGTCGTTCTTGAACTGCCCTTCGAGCAACGCTTGCAAGTCGCTGTAGAAACGCTGCTTGGCCGGGAACTTGGTGGGGTGGTCGCGGCTTTCGCCTTGCGGGAAGTAGCCGTTCATGACGGTGATCGGGTTGCCGTCGGCATCGGCGAAGGTGCCCCAGATGAAGCGGCGCTGGGCATCTTCTTCATCCGTGGCAAAGCCCTTGAACAGGCTCAGCGGCGCCTGGCGCGAGAGCAGGGCGACCCCGTAGTGGCCCTTCTGGCCGTGGTAGTGCACGTGGTAGCCCAATGCCTGGACATCGGCCAGAGGGAACTGATCGTCGCTGACCTTGGTTTCCTGCAGGCCGATCACGTCCGGCTGGTGCTTTTCGATCAGCGCCGCCAGCTGGTGCGGGCGGGCCCGCAGGCCGTTGATGTTGAAACAGACGATCTTCATGGAAAGACAATCCTGGTAAAAGGCCGGATGCTAGCCGACATCGGCGTTCATCACCAGCGTGGCGGCTTGGCCAAGGCGCTGCTAACGTGCTGGATGAGGTGAACGATGCGCTGTGGAGCACCTCCAAGGCACTGACATGCCCTTTCCAGGAGGACGACCCGCCATGCTCGAAGCCACTGCCGCCCAGGCGCGCATCTGCACCCTCGATGACGGCTACAGCCGTGAGGCGCGTTCGCTGCTGTACAACGCCTACCGCCACGAACCGACCTTCGCCTATATCTTCGAGGCTCAGCGCCCGGGCTACGAACGCCGGCTGCGGGTGATGGTGCGCGAGTGGGTACGCCAGCACTTCTATCTGCAATTGCCGGCCATTGGCCTGCTGCTGGAAGACCGCCTGATCGCCCTGGCCCTGATCGTGCCGCCGCAACGCCGCCTGGGTGTGGCCGACAGCTGGGCCTGGCGTTTGCGCATGCTGCTGGGCACCGGCCAGCGCTGCACCCGGCGTTACATGGATTACCAGGCGGCGCTGGCCAGCTGCCTGCCGACCGGGCAGGTGCATATGCTGCCGCTGCTGGGAGTGCATCCGCAATTTCGTGGCCATCACTACGGCGAGCAATTGTTACAAGCTGTTCACGACTGGTGCGCGGAAGACCCCAATACCCAGGGCGTGGTGCTGGACTCCGGCAATGAGCATTACCTGGCATTTTACGCGCGCCAGGGCTATGAAGAGATAGGCGAGGTGGCTGTAGGGCCAATCCGGGAAAGGGTATTCTTTCACCCCAATCCAGTGTCATCCATGTCATCAATTGCTTGAAGAAGGCCGCCAGGCGCCTCCCTTGAGCGCCTGGCTCTGGTAGCATGCGCCGCATGACGTATTCAGGAAGACTAACCTGGGGCCTGGTTTTCTGGGCCGCCAGTTTTGCAGCATGGGGCCAGAGCGAGTTGCTGGTGAAGGTAAAACCTGCCAACAAGGAGCTCAAGGCCAATGTCGAAGGCTATATAGGTACCCTTGGCGACCGCGATGAAGAAGCGCTGCTGCGTTTCAGTCGCGGGGCTCAGGAGCAGGCGCGCAAGGCCGCGCAGGCACTTGGCTACTATCAGGCGCAGATCGACACCGAGGTCAAGCCGCCTGCCAAGGCTGATCGGCATCCACAACTGATCATCAAGATCGACCCTGGCGAGCCGGTGCGCCTGCGCAACGTCACCGTGCGCATCGAAGGGCCGGCCAGCGAGATGAAGGCCTTTCGCGTGCCTGACAGCCGCGCCCTGCGTGCGGGCGAACAGCTCAACCATGGCCTGTACGAAGATGCCAAGCGGCTGATCCAGAACCAGGCTTCGCGTTATGGCTTCTTCAGTGGCCACTTCACGCGCCAGCGCCTGGCGGTCGATCCTCAGGCCGGCGTGGCGGATATCGAGCTGGTTTACCAGAGCGGTCCGCGTTATCGCCTCGGGGCGGTGAAGTTCAGTGGCGACACGCCGCTCGACGAAGACCTGCTGCAGCGCATGGTCTCGTTCAAACCCGGTACGCCCTACGACTCCGAACTGGTCGCCCAACTCAACAACGACCTGCAATCGAGCGGCTATTTCGAAGGCGTGCGGGTCGATGCCGCACCCACTGCGGCGGTAGGCGAAGACATCCCGGTGGACGTTCGCCTGGACACCCGCAAGCCCCGCACCATGGGCCTGGGCCTGGGCTTCTCGACCGACGTGGGGCCGCGAGGCAAGGCCAACTGGACACGGCACTGGGTCAACCCGCAAGGCCACAGTTATGGCTGGGAAACAGAGCTTTCGGCACCGCGGCAGAACGTCGGCCTGTGGTACGACGTGCCCCTCGATCCACCCTTGACCGACAAGCTGCGCTTCGCCGGCGGCTACCAGAACGAAGAAATCGCCGGCACCGACACCCTCAGCAAGCTGCTGACCGTCGGCCCGGAGTGGCACAGCAAGCTGGCCAGCGGCTGGCAGCGGGTGATCTCGCTCAAGTACCAGCGCGAAGAGTACCGCCTGGGCGATGATTCGGGGCTGAGCAAGCTGCTGATGCCTGGCGTGAGTTTTTCCTACCTGCGCAGTGACAACCGCATCGACCCGCACAACGGCTACCGCTTGCAGTTCGACACCCAGGTGGCCAAGGAAGGGCTGATGTCCGACACCAACCTGTTGCATGGCAATGTCCTGCTCAAGGGCCTGACCACCCTTGGCCACAACCACCGCTTTCTCGGCCGGGTGCAATTGGGTGGCAGTGCCACCAACGGTTACAAGAACAACATTCCGCCGTCGCTGCGCTTCTTCGCCGGTGGCGACCAGAGCGTGCGCGGCTACGACTACCAGACCCTGTCGCCGAAGAACAGCGACGGCGACCGTATCGGCGGCCGCTACCTGGTCGCGGGCAGTGTCGAGTACCAGTATTCGCTGGCCGAAAAATGGCGAGTAGCGACCTTCATCGACCAGGGCAACGCCTTCAACACGTTGGAGCTGCCCAGCCTCAAGACCGGGGTCGGTATCGGTGTGCGCTGGGTGTCGCCGGTCGGGCCGCTGCGCCTGGACCTGGCCAAGGCACTCGATGACGACGGCGGTATTCGCCTGCACTTCTCCATGGGGCCTGAGCTGTGATGCGTGTGTTGAAATTCATTCTGCTGGGTGTGCTCGGCAGTGTGTTGCTGGTGGCCCTGGCCCTGGGCGTGTTGCTGGGGACTGAAGGTGGTAGCCGTTGGGCGCTCGGCCGGGTGCCAGGGCTGACTATCGACGATTTCCAGGGGCGCCTGGCGGGCACCTGGCAAGCCAGCCATTTGAGCTGGATCGACGGCGGCAATAATGTGCAAGTGGAGGCGCCATTACTGAGCTGGTCCCCAGCTTGCCTCATGCGCGCCACGCTGTGTATCGACCAGTTGCATGCCCAACGGGTCGACATGGCCTTTGCGCCAAGCGATCAACCGGCCGAAAGTGGCCCGCTGCAGTTACCCGTGCTGCGCTTGCCGGTGGCGATCGAGGTCGGTGAGGTAAAGGTGGGCCAGCTGCGCCTGGATGGCAGTGATCTGCTCGGCGATCTGCACCTGGCTGCGCATTGGACAGCGAGCGGCCTGCGCATCGACAACCTGCAGCTGCAGCGTGACAATTTGCGCCTGCAAGTGCAGGGCGATGTGCAGCCAGAGGGCGAATGGCCGGTACAACTTCAAGGTCAGGTGCAATTACCTGAGGTGGAGGGCAAGGCATGGTTGCTGGCGCTGAACGTAAAGGGTGAATTGCAGAAAACCCTATCACTCGACGCCACCAGCAGCGGCTACCTTGATGCCCGCCTGAGCGGGACAGTACAGGCCCTCGCCGAACACCTGCCGGCGAAACTGCAGATTCGCGCCGATGCCTTCAAACCAACGGCATCGTTGCCCGACACGTTGCAACTCAATCAGCTCATGCTGGATGCCCAGGGCGATCTGCTCAAGGGCTATCAACTGTCCGGCAGCGCCAGCTTGCCAGCCGAGCAGGCACCGATCGCACTGGCGCTGACCGGCAAGGTGGACGCCAAGGGCGCCAAGCTCGATGCCCTGGATCTCACGGCCAGCGACACCCAGCGTGTCAAGTTGCAGGCCAGCGCTGACTGGCAGCAGGCGCTGAAGGCCGACGCCCAGCTGGAGTGGCAGGACTTTCCGTGGCTGCGCCTGTACCCGCTGGAAACACCGCCACAGGTTACCCTCAAGCGTTTCAATGCCCAGGTCCAATATCAGAATGGCAATTACCAAGGCACCTTCAACGGTGACCTCGACGGCCCTGCCGGGGCGTTCACCCTGGCCAGCCCGTTCGAAGGTGACCTGGGCCAGGTGCGCCTGCCGCAGCTGGCGCTGACGGCCGGGCAGGGCAAGGCGGCGGGCAGTGTCGCGGTGCGCTTCGCCGATACGCTGGCCTGGGACGTCGACCTGCAGTTGTCGGCCCTGGACCCGGCGTACTGGCTCGCCGAGCTGCCCGGAACCCTGGCCGGACCGCTGCGCAGCAAGGGTGAGATGAAAGGCGAGCAGCTCAGCCTGGATGCCCAGCTTGACCTCAAAGGGCGCCTGCGTGGGCAGCCGGCGGTGCTCAAGGTCGAGGCACAAGGGGCCGGGCAGAGCTGGACGCTGGGTGCGCTGGCCGTGCAACTGGGCGATAACCGTATCAACGGCAGCGGCAGCCTGCAGCAGCGCCTGGCTGGGCGTGTCGACCTCGAGCTGCCGCGGCTCGGCCAGCTGTGGCCGAGGCTGCAGGGGCAGGTCAAGGGGCGCCTGGATGTCAGCGGCACGCTGAACGCGCCGCAGGGCAACCTGACCCTGCAGGGCCAGCAACTGGCACAGGAAGAAAACCGTCTCCAGCGGCTCGACCTGGAGGCCCGCCTGGACAGCGCTCAACGGGGTGTGATCGACCTCAAGGCCAACGGCATCCGCCTGGGCGACACGGCGCTGGGCACTCTGCAGGCCAATGGCAAGGGCGACATCCGCCAACAGGCGCTGACCCTGGCGCTGGACGGCCCGCAACTCAAGCTCGACCTGGGGCTGGATGGCCAGCTGAACAAAGGTGACTGGCGTGGCCGCCTGGCCAGCGGCAGGATCCAGGCCGGCGGCCAGGACTGGCAGCTGCAGACACCCGCGCGGCTGCAGCGACTGGCCAGTGGTCAAATCGATTTCGGTGCCCACTGCTGGCGCTCCGGCCAGGCGAGTCTGTGCGGCGAGGATCAGCGCCTGGCGCCCGAGCCGCGCCTGCGCTATCACCTCAAGCAGTTCCCGCTGGAGAGCCTGGCGCAATGGCTGCCGAAGGACTTCGCCTGGCAGGGCATGCTCAATGCCGACGTGAACCTGGATGTTCCGGCCAGTGGCCCGAAAGGCAGCGTGCGTGTCGATGCCAGTGGCGGTACGTTGCGCGTTCGCGACAAGGGCCGCTGGATCGACTTCCCTTACCAGGCCCTGCGCCTGGACAGCACCCTGGCGCCACGCCGGGTCGATACGCGCCTGGATTTTCGTGGCGAACGCCTGGGCGAACTGAGCCTGAACACGCGCCTTGATCCGCTGGGCAAGGACAAGCCGCTGTCGGGCGACTTCCGCTTGGCCGGGCTGGACCTGTCGATCGCCCGTCCGTTCATGCCGATGGTCGAGCGCCTGGCCGGGCAGTTGAATGGCAGCGGGCGCTTGAGCGGTACCTTGCTGGCGCCACAGGTCAACGGCAACCTGATGCTCAGTGGTGGTGAGGTCAGTGGCGCCGAGTTGCCGGTCAGCCTGCAGGACCTTTCCCTGCAGGCCTTGATCGCCGGCGAGCAAGTGCAGCTCAACGGCGGCTGGCGCAGCGGGGACGCTGGCCGCGGTCAGCTCAACGGCCACCTGACCTGGGGCCAGGCGCTGGGCATGGACCTGCGCCTGCAGGGCCAGCAGTTGCCCGTGACCGTGGAGCCCTACGCCACACTGGAAGTCGCGCCAGACCTGAACCTGCGCCTGATAGATGACAAGCTGGCGGTGTCCGGTAAAGTGCTGGTGCCCAAGGGCAAGATCGTTGTGCGCGAGTTGCCACCTTCTACCGTCAAGGTCTCGGACGACACCGTCATCGTCGGCCACCAGACCGAAGAGGGCAAACCGCCCATGGCGATGGCCATGGATATCGACGTGGTCGTGGGGCAGGACACGCTGTCGTTCAGCGGCTTCGGCCTGACCGCCAACCTGCTTGGCCATGTGCACATCGGTGACAACATGGACACCCGTGGCGAATTGAGCCTGGCTGATGGACGCTACCGTGCCTATGGCCAGCGCCTGACCATTCGCCGCGCACGGCTGTTGTTCGCCGGGCCGATCGACCAGCCCTATCTGGATATCGAGGCCATCCGCAAGGTCGACGATGTGATTGCCGGTATCCGCTTGAGTGGCAGTGCCGAGCAACCGACCTCCAGCGTATTCTCGGAGCCGGCAATGAGCCAGGAGCAGGCGTTGTCCTACCTGGTGCTCGGGCGCCCACTCGGGACTTCCGGTGAGGACAACAACATGCTTGCCGAAGCGGCATTGGGCCTGGGCCTGGCGGGCAGTGCCGGGATTACCGGCAGCCTGGCATCGGGCCTGGGGATCGATGACTTCCAACTGGACACCGAAGGCTCCGGTAACAGCACCAGTGTGGTGGCCAGTGGCAACCTGACCGAGAAGCTCAGCTTGCGC
This sequence comes from Pseudomonas sp. SMN11, assembly GCF_052041945.1. Lineage (NCBI taxonomy): Bacteria > Pseudomonadati > Pseudomonadota > Gammaproteobacteria > Pseudomonadales > Pseudomonadaceae > Pseudomonas > Pseudomonas sp. SMN11. The sequence continues at coordinate 44,003 of NZ_JBKGGW010000034.1, forward strand.
TACGGGGTCGGGGTGTTCGAGCCTGCCAATACCGTTGCGCTGCGATACAAACTGAGCAAGAAGGTGTACCTGGAGGCCGCCAGCGGGCTGGCAAGCTCGCTGGATATCTTCTACAAGCGAGACTTCTGAGGAAGGCTTCAGCGCACGGTGGCGGCCTCGATGAATTCGTTGGTTTCGGAGGGGACAGGCGTTTCGGGTTTGCGTATAGGCGTAATCAACTTGGTGTACTCCTCGATCAGGCGGTTGATCGCCTCGGGTGGTTCGCTGGCATGAAACTGCATGCGGATCTGCACTTCGTCAGGGTCCCGGATTTCGCCCTGGCGGCCCTGTGCGCCGATCGTCACCTTGAAACTGGCGGCGCTGGCCCGCTCACACTCCTCGCGTGATGCGCGCAGCTCCTCGGTGGCATTGACCCGCACTGACAGGTCTACCTGCATGCGCTCCAGGGTCAAGCCCTTGGGCGCCACCAGGGCGAACAGTGGCACGCGCATCACGTGCCTGTCGTCCATGGCGACCTCGACCATCTTGGCTTTCATCGGGCTGCCGAGTGCCTCGGTGTCGCAGTCGAAAAACTGGTCGAACAGGTTGATGTACTGCTGCGCTATCAGACTGTTGGTTGCAGCAGCGGCCTCCTGAAGGCCGCGAGTGATATCCCGCAGGTCGATTGCGGTCATGGGCGCTGGTGGGTTGTCCAAAGGGCTGGCTCCTGAGGCAGGAAGAGGCCCCGCCGGCAGGAGCGGGGCGAGCGATCAAGCATCGGGCTGACAATCAGGCGTTAGTGGAACCCTTGCCATTGTCACTTTCTATGGCGGGTGTGGGTTTCAGGGTGTCGGCCTGCGAGATGGTGTCCTGACTTTCCAGCGTTGAGGTCTTGACCACGGTCGGCTTGGTGGCGGCTTCGGTGAGGAAGTCGATCACCCGCATCATGGCTTCCGGCGGGTCCTGGCGACGTAGCGAGGTGTTGAACGCATAGCGTGCCCGGGTATCGGTCTTGCGGGTTTGTGTGGACTTGCTGCTGATGCTGCCTTTCACATCCAGTTTGAAAGGGCCCCAGCCCAGCGAGGCAGCCACTTCGCCGCTCTTGCTCGATTCGCTGAAGTCCTCGGCCATCTGACTGATGGTCAGTTCGAACTCGACGTTACCTTCTTCGATGGTGATGTTCGGGTGGGTGATGGCTGCCAGCAGGGGCACCTTCATGGACTTGCTGACGATGCCTTTGTACTCGCCTTGTTCGTCAACGATGGTTTCATCGTAGTCGAACTGGATGGCGACCGCTTTTCCATCCTGCACGCAGACCTGCATGAGGAAGTCCGCATAGGATTTACTGGCAGTGACCTGCGCTTGCACCATCGCTTGCAGCGGTGCGGCGATCATACGGTCCATGGGTAGGGCGTTGATGACCGAACCGATAAGGCTGTTGTCGATAGACATGGTGGTTATCTCTTTTGGCAAGGCTAGGGATGCGGTCACTCAGGGTGGCCGCGCGTGAGCACGTTCAGCGAGCGCAATGCTCCTGACGACGAATGTTGCCTATCTGGCGCAGGCTCAGGCCGTACTTGTTCGCCAGCAGGCTGCGTGACAAACCATCGGCGCTTTCTTTCTGGATTTGCAGGTTGCGTAATTGCCTCAGGAAATGGTCGGCCTTGGGAATTTCCAGGGCGACACCGGCGAAACGCTTGATCAAGGCGTCGAGCGCGTCGGCGGGGAGTACGTCGGCGAGCTTGGTGCGCTCTCGGTGCTTGGGGATGTACTTGGGCCTGCCGCCGTAGGCGCAGGTCAGCTGGTAGGCATTTTCAAGGCCGATGCATTCGATCAGGGCCTGCAACGAATGCGGTAACTGGCCGATGTCGATGGCTGTGAGATCTGGCAGTTCCATATGAGACTTCCTCGCGGTGGATGGAGCGCGATGCCTGTCGTTGGCATGGAGGAATTCTCGATGAGCGACGAATGCTGTCGCTAGGCGCCAAGTGGGCTGGCAGTTGTAGTTTTGATGAGCAGGGCTTGCAGGCAACGATGCCTAGCGGTGTAGGAAGATGCCTCAGCGCTGCCGTACAGGCCCGATGTTACATAGGGTTGCATTGTCTACCGTGGCTGTAAGTGCCACCCACCCTTATTTGCATGGATAGCTGTTCAACAGGCTTGCACTGCCGAGGTAGGCCTGGGCTTTGTCGGCCTGCTCCTCTGGCAAGGTGCGCCAGTCGATGATCAGGCAAAGGCTGTTCAAGGGCTGACCATCGAGCAAGCCGATGACCCTGTCGGGGAAAGTACGCCGATAGCGTACGAGGGTGCGCTTTACGGTTTCTACCTGATCCGCTTGCGCCAGCGTCTGACGAGCCAGTTCCGGCAGCAGCGGGTGGGGGATCGTGAAGTAGGCTTGCCCGGGCGTGACTTGCAGGTGCCCTGCAGCGCGGGTTCTTTGCCAAAGTTGTTGCCATTGGCTGCTGCCTGCGTGGGCCGCCAGTTGGCTACCTAGCTTGAGCAATTGTTCAGGCGCAGCCTGGCCGGTGTCCAGGGCATGAGTGGGAAGAGAGGGTGTGAGCAGCATGATGAACAGCGCGAAATTGCGCATGGTGCCTCCAGCATGGATTGGGGAAATCCATGCTTTCAGGCTGGGCTCGCCACGCTAAGCAGGAAATACAGCGCCGTAAGCCATGGCCGTTGTATCATTGCGCCTGCTCGTTGCGAGCCAAATGCCCCCGATGTTGAAGGAATTTTCGATGACACACGTGCAGCGCCTCAAATACTCGCTTCTGATCATCCTGGTGGTGCTGGGCCTCATGCTGGGCCTGTCGCATCTGCAGAAGCAAGGCACGATCAGTGAACAGACCTTCCAGATGCTGGCCATTGCCATTGCCGTAGTCGTGGTAGTGATCAACGGGATCCTGCGGCGCAAGGTCAAGCCCTGACGTCTGCCGGCCGGCCACGCCAGGCCGGCCTTCAATCAGCGCGGCAAGGGCTGCTCGAGCACGGCGCGTGCTTCTGGCTTGAGGCTGTAGCACTTGTCGCTGCCAAGGCTGATCACACCCTCTGTGCACAGCCGCTTGAGCACCTCACGTACGCTCAGGAACGACAGCGGGATGTCTAGTTGTTCCAGTTGCGCATGCACGCCGCGTACGCCAATGCTGCGTCCGGTGCGGTCCGCGTTGTACAGCGCGTCGATCACCTTCAGGCGAATAAGGCTGGTACGCAGGCCGTATCCGCGCAGCAGTTCGCGAATCTGCACGTTGCCGGCACGCTCGTCCACGCAGGCGGCCGCTCCGTCGGCTGCTTTGCCCGTGGCGCGTCCGCTCTGCACTGAGGGTTGCGGGTTGTACATGTGAATGCTCCTTTTCGTGGACTGTCCCGAAATATGGGTGGCTCACTGATTAGGACGAATGAGAACGGCAAATCTGCAGCTTCTGCCTGAAAAAAGATTTCTGTCGGTTTTCCTTAAAGACGGTTCACGGCGCGCATGCGCGTAAAATTTTCATCCAGCCATTCGTCTGATCGGGAATGACCCCCTGAATCCGAGGAGTGCCCGTGTTGCCAATTTCGCGTCCCTTGACCTGTGCCAGCCTGGCGGCTGCCCTGGTCGCCTCCAGCGTAGCCGTGCAGGCGCGGGAACCCAGCTCTGATGCCAGTGCGCAGATCCGCCGTACCAGTTTTGGCGTGCCGCATATCGTCGCCAAGGACGAGCGCGGTCTGGGCTATGGCATTGGCTATGCCTATGCCCAGGACAACTTGTGCCTGCTGGCCAATGAAGTGTTGACGGTCAACGGTGAGCGCTCGCGCTATTTCGGCGCCCAGGGCAAGACCCTCGAGCAACGCGACAACCTGGCCAGCGACCTGTTCTTTACCTGGCTCAACACGCCGGCGGCAGTCAGTGGCTTCATGCAGGCCCAGCCAGCGCAGGTGCGTGAACTGCTGGAGGGGTATGCCAGCGGCTTCAATCGAGCCCTGGCCGAGCGACGCAGCCAAGGCCTGCCAGCGGAATGTGGCGATGGCCAGTGGGTACGCCCGATCACCAGCCAGGACCTGGTCAAGCTGACCCGCCGCCTGCTGGCCGAAGGGGGCGTGGGCCAGTTTGCCGAAGCGCTGGCGGGGGCCCAACCGCCAAAGCTGGCAGCCCAGCAAGTAGCCTCGGCCTTTGACGTGGCACTGACCCAGCAGCAGCGCTTCGCCTCCGAGCGCGGCAGCAACGCGGTGGCAGTGGGGGCGCAGCGCTCGGCCAATGGCCGTGGCCTGCTGCTGGCCAATCCGCACTTCCCGTGGATGGGCGGCATGCGTTTCTACCAGATGCAGCTGACCATACCTGGCAAGCTGGATGTGATGGGAGCGGCCTTGCCTGGCCTGCCGGTGGTGAACATCGGCTTCAACCGCCACCTGGCCTGGACCCACACGGTGGACACCTCGAAGCACTTCACCCTGTATCGCCTGCAACTGGACCCCAAGGACCCGACTCACTACCTGCAGGATGGCCAGTCGATCCCCATGGCACAGCAGACCGTGAGCGTCACGGTCAAGGCCGCGGATGGCTCGCTCAACCAGGTCGAGCGCCAGGTCTACAGCTCCAGTTTCGGGCCGGTGGTGCAGTGGCCCGGTCGACTGGATTGGGACACCCAGGCGGCCTATAGCCTGCGCGATGCCAACCTGGACAACACGCGCGTGCTGCAGCAGTGGTACCGCATCAACCAGGCCGACAGCCTGGATGCCCTCAAGGGATCCATCGAGCAATTGCAGGGCATCCCCTGGGTCAACACCCTGGCGGTCGATGCCACAGGCAAGGCGCTGTACCTGAACCAGTCCGTGGTGCCCTATGTCGATCAGCAACTGTTGAGTGAATGCAGCAACCCGGCGGCACAGGGCCCTATGGTGATGCTGGATGGGTCGCGCAGCGCCTGCCAGTGGAAGGTCGATGCCCAGGCCGCACAGCCTGGTATTTTCCCGGCGCGGATGCTGCCAAGCCTTGAGCGCAACGACTTCGTGCAGAACTCCAACGACCCGGCCTGGATGGCCAACCCGGCCCAGCCGTTGACCGGGTTCTCGCCCTTGATCAGCCGCAACGACCAGCCGCTGGGCATGCGCGGGCGTTTCGCCCTCGAGCGGCTGCAAGGCAGCGCCAAGCTGGGTGTCGATGACTTGCAGCGCATGGTGCTGGATGACGAGGTATACCTGGCCAGCCTGGTGCTGCCCGACCTGCTGCAGTGGTGCAAAGGGGCTGAGGCAGACCTGCAGGCCGTGTGCGCCAGCCTCGCCGCGTGGAATGGCAATGCCGATCTGAACAGTGGTGTCGGCCTGGTGCATTTCCAGAACATGGTCGAGAGCATGGCCAAACACCCGCAAAGCTGGCGTGTGGCCTTCGACCCCGCAGACCCGCAGCACACCCCGCGTGGCTTGGCGGTGGAGCAGGCGGCGGTACGCAAACTCTTGCGCGAAGCGGCCTTGGCCTCGTTGCAGCAAGTGGCCAAGGCGGGCGTGGAGGAGGGCAGCCGTTGGGGGCAGATCCAGCAGGCCGCCGATGGCACGCCGGTACCGGGCGGGCCGCAGCAGTTGGGGGTCTACAATGCGATGTTCAGCGTTCCGCACGGGCCGGGCAAGCGCCTGGTGGTCAGCGGTACCAGCTATCTGCAGTTGGTGAGTTTCACTGAAAATGGGCCACAGGCGCGTGGGTTGCTGGCGTTCTCGCAGTCCAGCGAAGCCGGTTCGGCGCATTTCAGCGATCAGACCAAGGCGTTTGCCGCCAAGCAGCTGGCAGCGCTGCCGTTTACCGAGGCGCAGATCAAGGCGGACCCGGAGTATCGGCAGTATGTGATCAGTGAGCGGGACAAAGGGGCGGTGGCTAGCCGGCCTTGAGGTCATAGCCTGCACTGGCCTATTCGCGGGCAAGCCCGCTCCCACAAGATTACACCGCCTGTAGCCTTGGTGCGGTTCCTGTGGGAGCGGGCTTGCCCGCGAAAGGGTCGACTTGATCTGTCAGGAAAACTCGAACGGCTCCAGGGCAAAGCCTTGCCCATCGACCTGCAAGGTCCAACCGCGCCGGTCCCAATCCCCCAGCACGATGCGCCGTGCCTGTTCGCCATCCACCACCAGCTTGTGAATCGCCGGCCGGTGGGTGTGACCATGCACCAGGGTGCGCACGCCGTGCGCCGCCATTACTTTCGGCACTTCTTCCGGCGTGACGTCGACAATCTCGGTAGCCTTCATGCGCGTCTGCGCACGGCTTTCGCTGCGCAGCTTGCGCGCCAGTTTCTGCCGGGTGGCCAGCGGCAGGTGCCGGAGGATCCACAGGCTCACCGGGTTGCGCAGGTAGCGGCGCATCTTCATGTAGGCCAGGTCGCGGGTGCACAGGGTGTCGCCATGCATCAGCAACACCTGTTCACCGCCCAGCTCGATCACGCTCGGGTCGGCCAGTAGCGTGCAGCCGGCGGCCTTGCAGAAGTCCTGGCCAATCAGAAAGTCGCGATTGCCATGCATCAGGTAGATCGCCGTGCCGCTGTCGCTGAGCTGGCGCAAGGCCTGGCAGATCGACTGCTGGAACGGGGTCATGGCATCGTCGCCGATCCACGCTTCGAAGAAGTCACCGAGGATGTACAACGCCTTGGCGTGACGGGCGCGGCCGTCGAGCAGATCAAGAAACGCCCGGGTGATGTCCGGGCGTTCTTCTTGCAAATGCAGATCGGAGATCAGCAGGATCACTCAATGATCTCGGCTTTCTCGATGATCACGTCTTCTTTCGGTACGTCCTGGTGGCCGGACTTGGAGCCGGTGGAAACGCCCTTGATGGCGTCGACCACTTCACGGCCTTCGATCACTTCGCCGAATACCGCGTAGCCCCAACCCTGCACGTTCTTGCCGCTGTGGTTGAGGAAGTCGTTGTCGGCGACGTTGATGAAGAACTGAGCGGAAGCGGAGTGCGGCTCCATGGTGCGGGCCATGGCGATGCTGTACTTGTTGTTCTTCAGGCCGTTGTCGGCTTCGTTCTGGATGCTGGCACGCTTGTCACGTTTTTCATTCATGCCTGGCTCGAAACCGCCGCCCTGGATCATGAAGTTGTTGATCACGCGGTGGAACACGGTGTTGCTGTAGTGGCCGGCTTTGACGTATTCGATGAAGTTGGCCACGGTAATCGGGGCTTTTTCAGCGTTCAGTTCAATGACGATGTCGCCGTGGTTGGTGGTCAGTTTGACTTTGGACATGCTGAAATTCGCTCTTTCAAGGCATACGGAAATAGTTTGCGCAGGGCGCGTGTAGCCACCTGACGCAGGATCGGGCAACCGCGACACATGTTCATGGCACATGGCGCGCAGTGACCATTTTGCACGGATCGCGATAAATCGCGCCAGTTTGTCGGTGCCCGGCTGTCAGCAGCTTGACTGCTTCGGCTATGATAGGCCCTTTGATTCAATCGGCCTACCCAGGCCGGACACGTGCATTCAAGGATCCTATGAGCAAGCCCACTGCCGACAACGCGCCCAACGCCGCTGCCAAAGGCGCCCCCGCTGTCCCTGCGAACTTCCTGCGGCCGATCATCCAGGCCGATCTGGACTCGGGCAAGCACAGCAGCATCGTCACCCGTTTCCCGCCGGAGCCCAACGGCTACCTGCACATCGGCCACGCCAAGTCGATCTGCGTCAACTTCGGCCTGGCCAAGGAGTTCGGCGGCGTCTGCCACCTGCGCTTCGACGACACCAACCCGGCCAAGGAAGACCAGGAATACATCGACGCCATCCAGAGCGACGTGAAATGGCTGGGCTTCGACTGGGCCGGCGAGGTGCGCTATGCCTCCAACTACTTCGACCAGCTGCACGACTGGGCCGTTGAACTGATCAAGCGTGGCAAGGCCTATGTCTGCGACCTGACCCCTGATCAGGCCAAGGAATACCGCGGCAGCCTGACCGAGCCCGGCAAGAACAGCCCGTTCCGCGAGCGCGGCGTCGAGGAAAACCTCGACCTGTTCGCGCGCATGAGGGCCGGCGAGTTCAAGGACGGCGAGCGCGTGCTGCGCGCCAAGATCGACATGGCCTCGCCGAACATGAACCTGCGCGACCCGATCCTGTACCGCATTCGCCATGCCCACCACCACCAGACCGGTGACAAGTGGTGCATCTACCCGAACTACGACTTCACCCACGGGCAGTCCGACGCCATCGAAGGCATCACCCACTCGATCTGCACCCTCGAGTTCGAAGGCCACCGCCCGCTGTACGACTGGTTCCTCGACAACCTGCCGGTACCGGCGCACCCGCGTCAGTACGAGTTCAGCCGCCTGAACCTGAACTACACCATCACCTCCAAGCGCAAGCTCAAGCAGCTGGTCGATGAAAAGCACGTCAGCGCCTGGGACGACCCGCGCATGTCGACCCTGTCGGGCTTCCGTCGCCGTGGCTACACCCCGGCGTCGATCCGCAACTTCTGCGAAATGATCGGCACCAACCGTTCAGACGGCGTGGTCGACATGTCGATGCTCGAGTTCAGCATCCGTGACGACCTCGACCGCACCGCGCCACGTGCCATGTGCGTGCTGCGCCCGCTGAAGGTGGTCATCACCAATTATCCGGAAGGCCAGGTCGAGCAGCTCGAACTGCCGCGCCACCCGAAGGAAGACATGGGCGTGCGCGTGCTGCCGTTCGCCCGCGAGCTGTACATCGACCGCGATGACTTCATGGAAGAGCCGCCGAAGGGCTACAAGCGCCTGGAACCGGCTGGCGAAGTGCGCCTGCGCGGCAGCTACGTGATCCGCGCCGACGAGGCGATCAAGGATGCCGACGGCAACATCGTCGAGCTGCGCTGCTCCTACGACCCGGACACCCTGGGCAAGAACCCGGAAGGCCGCAAGGTCAAGGGCGTGATCCACTGGGTGCCGGCCGAAGGCAGCGTCGAGTGCGAAGTACGCCTGTACGACCGCCTGTTCCGCTCCGCCAACCCGGAGAAGACCGAAGATGGCGGCAGCTTCCTCGACAACATCAACCCGGATTCGCTGCAAGTGCTGACCGGCTGCCGCGCCGAGCCGTCGCTGGGCCAGGCACAGCCTGAGGACCGTTTCCAGTTCGAGCGCGAAGGCTACTTCTGCGCCGACCTCAAGGACAGCCAGCCGGGTCGCCCGGTGTTCAACCGCACCGTCACCCTGCGTGACTCCTGGGGCAGCTAAGGAATCGCCGTGCTTACCATCTACAACACGCTGAGCAAGACCAAGGAAGCCTTCAAGCCGCTCGATGGCAACAAGGTGCGCATGTACGTGTGCGGCATGACCGTGTACGACTACTGCCACCTTGGCCACGGCCGCAGCATGGTGGCGTTCGACCTGGTGACCCGCTGGCTGCGTAAAAGCGGCTACGACCTGACCTACGTGCGCAACATCACCGACATCGACGACAAGATCATCAACCGCGCCAACGAAAACGGCGAAGCGTTCGACGCCCTGACCGCGCGCATGATCGATGCGATGCACGAAGACGAGCGCCGCCTGAACATCCTCAAGCCGGACCTGGAGCCGCGTGCCACCGACCATATCGCCGGCATGCACGCGATGATCCAGACCCTGATCGACAAAGGCTACGCCTACGCGCCGGGCAATGGTGACGTGTACTACCGGGTCGGCAAGTTCGTCGGCTACGGCAAGCTGTCGCGCAAAAAGATCGAAGACCTGCGCATCGGTGCCCGCATAGAGGTCGACGAGGCCAAGCAGGACCCACTGGACTTCGTCCTCTGGAAAGGCGTCAAGCCGGGCGAGCCTTACTGGGATTCGCCGTGGGGCCCTGGCCGTCCGGGCTGGCACATCGAGTGCTCGGTGATGTCCACCTGCTGCCTGGGCGAGAGCTTCGACATCCACGGTGGCGGCAGCGACCTGGAGTTCCCGCACCACGAGAACGAGATCGCCCAGAGCGAGGCAGCCACTGGCAAGCAGTACGCCAACAGCTGGATGCACTGCGGCATGATCCGCATCAATGGCGAGAAGATGTCCAAGTCGTTGAACAACTTCTTCACCATCCGCGACGTGCTCGACAAGTACCACCCGGAGGTAGTGCGCTACCTGCTGGTGGCCAGCCACTACCGCAGCGCCATCAACTACTCCGAAGACAGCCTGCGCGATGCCAAGGGCGCCCTGGAGCGCTTCTACCACGCACTGCGTGGCCTGCCACGGGTTGCTGCCCAGGGTGGCGAAGCATTCGTCGAGCGCTTCAGCGTGGCGATGAACGACGACTTCGGTACCCCGGAAGCCTGCGCCGTGCTGTTCGACCTGGTGCGCGAGATCAACCGCCTGCGTGACAACGATGTCGACGCGGCGGCTGGCCTGGCCGGTCGCCTGCGTGAGCTGGGTGATGTGCTGGGCGTGCTGCAGCTGGAGGCCGACGACTTCCTGCGTGCCGGTGCCGAAGGCAAGGTCGACGCGGCTGAGGTGGAAGCCTTGATCCAGGCGCGCCTGCAGGCGCGTGCGGACAAGAACTGGGCGGAATCCGACCGCATCCGTGACCAGATCACTGCCATGGGCGTGGTGCTGGAAGACAGCAAGGGTGCCACTACCTGGCGCCTGGCTGACTGATCGGCGTAATTGGGGCCGCTTTGCGGCCCTTTCGCGACAAAGGCCGCTCCTACAGGAGATCGCGTTCACCTTCTGGGAGCGACCTTTTGTCGCGAAAGGGCTGCAAAGCAGCCCCAGTTTTTATTTAGCCAAACCGGCCAATGGGCAGTGCAATACCAGCCTGGCCCCACCCAGCTCGCTCTCGCCAATCTCCAACCCAAACCCGTGCAGGTCGACGATCGCCGCAACGATCGACAACCCCAGCCCGAACCCGGAATGGCGGTGGCCTTCCTCGCTGCGATAGAACCGCTTCAACACCGCAGTCCGCTCCTCTTCGGGAATGCCCGGTCCGCTGTCTTCGATGGCGATGTGCACGCCCAGCTCATCCTGTGTCGCCATGATGGCAACCCGGCCGTCTTCGGGCGTGAACTTGATCGCATTACCCACCAGGTTGGCCAGCGCTTCGAACAGCAGCTCGCGATCACCATGCAGCGCCGGCAACTGGCCAGGCTGCTCTAGGCTCAGGCGGATGCTGCCATCCTCGGCCAGCGGCAGGTAGAAGTCGTGCAGTTCCACCAGTAAGTCGTGCGGATCGAGCTGAACGAAACCCGCGCGGCGCTGGCGGTCTTCCAGCTCGCTGATACGCAGCAGGCCACGAAAGCGTGCCATCAACGTGTCGGTCTCGCCGATCGCCTGGTCCAGCGCTTCGGCTTGCGGCGAGTCGTGCGCGCTCTGCTGACGTATACGGTACAGCTGTGCCCGCAGGCGGGTGAGGGGGGTGCGCAGGTCGTGGGCAATGTTGTCGCAGACGCCTTTGACCTCGTGCATCAGCCGCTCGATGCGGTCGAGCATGGCGTTGACGATGTCCGCCAGCATGTCCAGCTCATCGCGGCGCGCCGACAGCGGCAAGCGGTGGGTGAGGTCGCCAGCGACGATCAGCTCGGCCTGGGCCTGAATGGCACGAATGCGCTTCAGCGGGCGGCGGCGCAGCAGGTACCAGCCGGCGAACCCCGGAATCAGGGTCAGCGAGATGCCCCACAGCAAGGCATGCAGGATGATGCGGGTGACCACGAACAACGAACCATTGTCGCGGAACAGCACCAGCCAGCGGCCATCCTGCACCTGGATCGCCACAGCATCGCAGCTGTCACGTGGCATGTGCGGGTCGTCAGCGTCCAGGCAGCGCTTGAGCTCGTGCACCTTGCCGTCCAGGCCAAGGTCAGGGGGGATCGCGCGAATGCGCCCGCCCACCGGGTTGAACTGGGCGTCGAACAGGCCGTAGGCATCGAAACTGCGCTCTTCGAACGCCTGGCTGGCAATCAGGGCATCGTCCAGCTGCTTGCCGCTCATGTGCGCGAACAGGTGCTGGCGCTGGAGCATGGAGTGGCGGGTGAGCTTGTTCAGGTAACTGGAAACCTCGAAATACAGCACCCCCATGAGGATGCTGCTCCAGGCCACGAACAGGAAACTGTACAGCGCCAACAGGCGACTGGTGGACGAACTCCAGCCCTTAGACGGGTTCAGCAATGGCATAACCCGAGCCCCGTACCGTACGGATCAGCGGCGACTGGCCGGCGGAGTCGATCTTCTTGCGCAGGCGGCCGATGTGCACGTCGATCAGGTTGGTGCCCGGATCGAAGTGGTAGCCCCAGACTTCCTCGAAGATCATCATCCGCGTGATCACCTGGCCGCTGTGGCGCATCAGGTATTCCAGCAGCTTGTACTCGGTGGGCAGCAGGTTGAGGGTGTGCTCGCCGCGGCGGGCCTCGTGGCTGATCAGGTCCAGCTGCAGGTCGGCGACCTGCAGGCGGGTCTGGGTCATGGGCACGCTGTTGCGCCGCAGCAGCACTTCGACTCGCGCCGCCATTTCGTCCGAGGCGAACGGCTTGGTCAGGTAGTCGTCACCACCGGCACGCAGGCCGCGCACGCGCTCATCCACGTCGGACAGGGCGCTGATCATCAGAATTGGGGTTGCGATTTTCAGGTTGCGCAGGGTGGTGACGATCGTCAGGCCATCGACCTCAGGCAGCATGCGGTCTACGGTGATCAGGTCGTAACCGCCGGCAATGGCCTTGGCCAGGCCCTCGCGGCCGTTGTCGGCCCAATCCACTTCCAGGCCGTGGCTGGAGAGTTCGGCGACGATTTCCTGGCCGGTGACGGCGTCGTCTTCGATGGTCAGTACGCGTGGCATGCTCGTTCCTGGGCGTCTATTTGGAGATTTGATTGTGCCAAAGAATAGCCAAACAGCGATTTAAGAAAAATTCATCTACGCCGGGTAAAACAAAACGGGGCATGCCAGTGTCTGGCATGCCCCGTCGGTCAGCGTGGCGCAGCAGTTCAGGCGACCTTGACGATCCAGCCTGCTGGTGCTTCGACGTCACCGCTCTGGATACCGGTCAGCTCGTTATAGAGCTTCTGGGTGACCGGGCCGACTTTTTCCAGGTCGTGGAACACGTGCAGTTTGCCGTTGTACTCGATGCCACCGATCGGGGTAATTACCGCGGCGGTGCCGCAGGCGCCGGCTTCGATGAAGCGGTCGAGCTTGTTGATCTCGACGTCGCCTTCGATCACGGTCAGGCCCAGGCGCGATTGTGCCAGTTCCATCAGCGACAGGCGGGTGATGCCTGGCAGTACCGAGGCCGATTTCGGGGTGACGAATTCGTTGTTGGCGGTGATGCCGAAGAAGTTGGCCGAACCGACTTCCTCGATCTTGGTGTGGGTCAGCGGATCGAGGTAGATGGCGTCGGCGAAGTTGGCTTTCTTGGCTTCAGCGCCCGGTTGCAGGCTGGCGGCGTAGTTGCCACCGACCTTGGCTGCGCCAGTGCCCTGAGGGGCGGCACGGTCGAAGCTGGAGATCTGGAAGTTGTGCGGCTTCATGCCGCCCTTGAAGTACGAACCAACCGGGATGGCGAAGACCGAGAAGATGAACTCGGGGGCGGTGCGCACGCCGATGTTGTCGCCGGTACCGATCACGAACGGGCGCAGGTACAGGGCGCCTTTGCCGTGCGGCGGGACGAACTTCTCATTGGCCTTGACCACTTGCTTGCACGCTTCGATGAACACATCGGTCGGCACCTGCGGCATCAGCAGGCGCGCGCAGCTGCGCTGCATGCGGGCGGCGTTCTGGTCTGGGCGGAACAGGTTGATCGAGCCGTCCTTGCAACGGTAGGCCTTGAGGCCTTCGAAGCACTGCTGGCCATAGTGCAGGGCGGTGGAGCCTTCACTGATGTGCAGCACGTTGTCTTCGGTCAGGGTGCCTTTGTCCCACTCACCATTGCGCCACACGGACAGGTAGCGCTTGTCGGTCTTGATGTAGTCGAAACCCAGCTTGTCCCAGTTAATGCTTTCGTTACTCATGACACCCTCGATTGTCTTGCAAGTGCCCGATCGCTCGGGCTGCTGTTATATGCGCACCACGCCACGATAATACAAACCTTGCGGATCGGGAACCGTGGCAGCGGCCTTGCGTCGCGAAAGGCAACGAAGCACCCCCGGCACGAGGACACGTTGCAGCCCTATTGCGACACAGGGTCGCTCTCACAAACGAGATGCAGGTAGCCGTCAAGTTTGAGACGCTCGAGAAACACTGCATCATGGGAGCTGACCAGCAAGGCCCCCTGGAACTGATCCAGCATGCGCTCCAAGGCTTCCAGCGAAGGCAGATCGAGGTGATTGCCAGGCTCATCGAGCAGCAACAGATCGACCGGTCGCTCGCCATACAGGATGGCGGCCAGTGCCGCCTTGAGCCGTTCGCCACCGCTTAGCAGGCCGCTGGGGAGCTCGATGCGAGAAGCATCCAGGCCCAGTTGGGCCAGGCGAGTGCGCAGGGTGGCCTGGTCCTGCGCCGGGTGGGCCGCTGACAGGTGGTCAAGTGCGCTGTGCCGGCTCGGCAAGGCGCTGCAGTGTTGGTCGAGCAACGCCATTTCGCCGTTTTGGTGGAGTTCGCCCGCCGTGAGCGGCAGATTGCCGAGCAGCACCTTGAACAACGTGGACTTCCCGCTGCCATTGGCTCCGGTCAAGGCCATCCGCTGGCCCAGGCATAGGCGCAGGTCGATCGCCTGGGCGCTGCCCCTGGGCAGTCGCGCCCCTTGCAGCCGCAACACTTCACCTCCCGCATGGCGTCGAGGTGCCGGCGGGTGAACCACGATCAGGCTGTCCTGCTCGACGTGGCGAGCCGCCTCGCATACCTGCGTCTGCAGCCCTTGCAGGGCCGTGCGATGGTCGCGCCGTTGCTTGCCGGCGGTGGCCTGGCTGCGCTCCTGTTGGCGGTCGACGAGAATCTTGGCCTGGTTGGCATGCTTGGCCTGGCGACTGGCGCGTGCCTGGTGGCGTTCCAGGCGTTCGCGTTGGCGCTGCAGTTCACGGGCCTGGTACTGGCGTTCCTGTTTGGCGCGGTCGAGTGCCTGCAAGGCCTGCTCACGCTGCTCAGCCTTGTGCTGCTCATAAAAGTCGTAATTGCCGCCGAACGATTGCAGGCCCAGGCCCGACAGTTCGACGATGCGCGTCATGTGCCCGAGCAGCTCGCGGTCATGGCTGATGACCAGCAATCCCTTGTCCCAGGCCTGGAGCATGCGCAGCAGTTCGGCGCGGCCCTCGCGGTCCAGGTGGTTGCTGGGTTCGTCCAGGATCAGGTAGTCGGCCTCGCTGAGCCAGGCACCCAGCAGGGCGACCCGCATGGCCTGGCCGCCACTGAGGCGGGCGATCGGGTGCTGGTGGTCGAGGTGCCCCAAGCCCAGCAGTTGCAGGTGCTGGTGCAGCTGCTCGCGAATGTTCCAGCGCTCGCCCACGCTCTCGAAATCGTCCGGGTCGACTCCGCCTTGCTCTATGCGCTCCAGCGCGGCGATCACCCCGGCAACCTGGGCCAGGTCGGCCACCCGCGGGCTGTGTTCGATCGCCCGCTGGTCCAGGTAGTGGACCCGCCCATGGCGCAGGCAGCGGCCACTGCTGGGCTCGCGCCGGCCGGCCAGTATCTGCCCGAGCAAGCTCTTGCCCACGCCGTTACGCCCGACCAGGCCGGTACGGCGTTGGTCGAGCGACAGGTTGAGGTCGGTAAACAGGGACCTGCCATCAGGCAAGGCCAGGCAGACGCTGTCCAGCGTCAGGATCGACGTATTCGTCATGCACAACTCCACATATGCCGCGACATCTCCGGGGGCCGGAGGCTGAAGACTGGCCGTCGAAAGGACGGCGGCATCAATGGCGCATTGGACGAATACCTCGTGGAAGTGGATGCGAAAGCCTAACCGAGCGGCGAGGGCGGGTAAAGGCCCGCCTGGCCATTGCCTTAACGCAGGCGCTTGTTCCAGTCACCTGCATGGCTGCGCGAGCAGGCTTCTTCACTGTCGAATCGTACGTGCCAGGCAACGTGGTCCAGCTTCACACCGGCTTCGTCGAGCGCGTGGGCCGTCAGCGCCAGCATGCGCGCCTTGGCCTCACCCGCCAGCGCCGCTGCTTTATCGGCCTCACGCTCGAACACCCAGGTAATGCGCAGGCTGGTGGGGAAGTCATCCGGGGCCAGCCGATGGGTCAGCCAGGTGAAGCCGACGATCTCGCCCTTTGCGGTTTCGCAAGCATCGGTCAGGCAGGCGACCAGCTCGCGCTCCAGGCGCGCCAGGTCGCGCTTGCTCATGGCTTTCACTGGGCATCCTCATCATCGATTTGCTGGCAGAAGCGCAACAGATTGCCGAACGGGTCGCGGATCTGCATCTGCAGGCCCCAGTCGACCCGCTCGGCTTGGGGGCGGGCATAGCCGTACTGCTTGTCCAGCAGTTCGCGCTCCAGTGCCAGCAAGTCTTCGGTACGGGCGAACACGGTCGAGCCTGGGCAGGCATCGCCGTGGTGCTCACTGAGATGCAGGATCAGGCCGTCGCGGTGGATCTGCGCGTACAACGGCAGGTCCGGGCTGAAGCGGTGTTCCCAATCGAGCTGGAAGCCCATGAATTCGAGGTAGAACTCCTTGGCCTTGTCGACCGAGAAGATGCGCAGGACCGGGATGGCGGGGGCGAGTGACATGGCGACTCCTTGGCCGCTGGCAAATGAAAGACTTTAGCGCAGCACCGAAACAGGGCCAAGTGCCGCCCCCGCAATGTGCGCTGCAACCCCGTATGCCCCATGCCAGAGCCATCGCCGTGAAGGTTTCATCTTCATTCACCTGCGTAGTTGGCCCGCAACCTGCTATATCCAGCCAGCGAAATTTGATCGAGTGGTCAGTCTGTTATCACCCACGGGTATGCACTTGACCCTCTTAACGGCCGCCAGGCCACGGAAATAAAGGGGCCGCAGGATGTCATTCGCGGAGCAGATCGTACCATCGGAACAGGACGACGGCTGGAGCGCCCATCTGCAACTGCGCTTCGTTGAGCGCAATGGCGTGACTCGCCTTGGTGCGCGCCGGCATTTCGGCCCGCTTTTGGTGCAGCGCCCGTTCTATCCGGAAGGCGCGCCGTGCCACGTTTATGTGCTGCACCCGCCCGGCGGCATCGTCGCCGGTGACCGGCTGGAGCTGGACATCCATCTCGAGCCCGGCAGCCATGCGCTGCTGACCATGCCTGGCGCCAGCAAGTTCTACCGCAGCATCGGCCCCACCGCGCGGCTGTCCCAGCGTTTCCACCTGCAGGCTGGCAGCACGCTGGAGTGGCTGCCCCAGGACAGCATCTTCTTCAATGGCGCCCGCGCCAGTCTCGACAGCCGCTTCATCCTCGCACCCGGCGCCAGGCTGCTGGCGTGGGAAACCCTGTGCCTGGGCCGGCCAGTGATGAACGAACGCTTCGAGCAAGGCGCATTGGACAGCCGCTTGTGCATCGAGCTGCCAGGCGACCCCGGCCTACACGAGCGCCTGCGCATCGTCGGCGGGCAACTGGCGAAGGTCGGTGGTTACCCGCTGGTCGCCACCTTCTGCGCCTCGCCTGCAGACTCGGCCGTGCTGGAACAGGTGCGCACGCTACTCGATGAACTCGACACCCCCGCAGGCGCGACCTTGCTCGGCTCGCTGCTGGTGATCCGCCTGCTCGACCACGACAACCAACACCTGCAACACACCCTGCAGCGCCTCTGGCATGCCCTGCGCCCGGCCGTTCTCGGCCTGGCCGCGTGCCCGCCGCGCATCTGGGCCACTTGAGAGAGCGCCATGGAGCTGACCCCGAGAGAGAAAGACAAACTGCTGCTGTTCACCGCCGCGCTGCTGGCCGAACGGCGCCTGGCCCGTGGCCTGAAGCTCAACTACCCGGAGGCGGTGGCGCTGATCAGCGCCGCAGTGCTCGAAGGCGCCCGCGATGGGCGCACGGTGGCCGAGCTGATGAGCCTGGGCCGCGAAGTGATCGGCCGCGAGCAGGTCATGGAAGGTGTCGCCGAGATGCTGCATGACGTGCAGGTCGAGGCGACCTTCCCCGACGGCACCAAGCTGGTGACCGTGCACGACCCTATCGTCTGACGTGGAGCAGGAGCCCAGCATGATCCCAGGTGAAATTCAGGTCGCCGCCGGCGACATCGAACTCAACGTCGGCCGTGACACGGTCAGCGTCAGTGTGGCCAACCATGGCGACCGGCCGGTGCAGGTCGGGTCGCACTACCACTTCTACGAGGTCAACGCTGCACTGGTGTTCGAGCGTGAACCGACCCGTGGCTTTCGCCTCGATATCCCGGCCGGTACTGCCGTGCGCTTCGAGCCGGGCCAGTCGCGCACCGTGCAGCTGGTGGCCTATGCCGGCAAGCGTGAAGTGTACGGCTTCCAGGGCAAGGTGAATGGCGCAATGGAGGGCAGGGCATGAGCCGGATTTCCCGTCGGGCCTACGCCGACATGTTCGGCCCTACCGTCGGCGACCGCGTGCGCCTGGCCGACACCGCGCTATGGGTGGAGGTCGAGAAGGATTTCACGATCTACGGTGAAGAGGTCAAGTTCGGTGGCGGCAAGGTCATTCGCGACGGCATGGGCCAGGGCCAGATGCTCGCCGCCGAGGCCATGGACCTGGTGCTGACCAATGCCGTGATCATCGACCATTGGGGCATCGTCAAGGCCGATATCGGCGTCAAGCACGGGCGCATTGCCGTCATCGGCAAGGCCGGTAACCCCGACGTGCAACCGGGCGTGACCGTGCCGGTTGGCCCGGGTACCGAAGTGATTGCTGCCGAAGGCAAGATCGTCACCGCTGGCGGCATCGATTCGCATATCCACTTCATCTGCCCGCAGCAGGTGGAGGAAGCGCTGACCAGTGGTGTCACCACCTTCATTGGCGGTGGCACCGGCCCGGCCACCGGCACCAATGCCACCACCTGCACCCCGGGGCCCTGGTACCTGGCGCGCATGCTCCAGGCTGCCGACTGCCTGCCGATCAACATTGGTCTGCTGGGCAAGGGCAATGCCTCGCGCCCCGAAGCGCTGCGCGAGCAGATCGCCGCCGGCGCGGTGGGCCTCAAGCTGCACGAGGACTGGGGTTCGACCCCGGCTGCCATCGACTGCTGCCTGGGCGTGGCCGAAGAAATGGACATCCAGGTGGCGATCCATACCGATACCCTGAACGAGTCGGGCTGCATCGAAGACACCCTGGCCGCCATCGGTGACCGCACCATCCATACCTTCCATACCGAGGGTGCCGGCGGCGGCCACGCGCCAGACATCATCCGTGCGGCCGGGCAGGCCAACGTACTGCCGTCCTCGACCAACCCGACTCTGCCGTACACGGTCAACACCGTCGACGAGCACCTGGACATGCTCATGGTCTGCCACCACCTGGACCCGAGCATTGCCGAAGACGTGGCCTTTGCCGAGTCGCGCATCCGCCGCGAGACCATCGCCGCCGAAGACATCCTCCACGACATGGGCGCCTTCGCCATGACCTCGTCCGACTCCCAGGCCATGGGCCGGGTCGGCGAAGTGGTGCTGCGGACCTGGCAGGTCGCCCACCAGATGAAGCTGCGCCGTGGTCCGTTGGTGCCGGACACCAGCTATAGCGACAACTTCCGGGTCAAGCGCTACATCGCCAAGTACACGATCAACCCGGCGCTGACCCATGGCATCGCCCATGAAGTCGGTTCGGTAGAGGTCGGCAAGCTGGCCGATCTGGTGCTGTGGTCGCCGGCGTTCTTCGCGGTCAAGCCGGCCCTGGTGATCAAGGGCGGGATGATCGCCACCGCGCCAATGGGCGACATCAACGGCTCGATCCCGACCCCGCAACCGGTGCACTACCGCCCAATGTTCGGCGCCATGGGTGCGGCCCGCCACGCCACGCGCATGACCTTCCTGCCCCAGGCCGCCATGGACCGTGGCCTGCACCAGGAGTTGGGCCTGCAGAGCCTGATCGGGGTCGCCCATGGCTGCCGCCGCGTGCGCAAGGCCGACATGGTTCACAACACCTTGCAGCCGGTGATCGAGGTCGATTCGCAGACTTACCAGGTGCGTGCCGACGGCGAGTTGCTGGTCTGCGAGCCCGCCAGCGAGCTGCCGCTGGCCCAGCGTTATTTCCTGTTCTGAAGGAGTGAAGATGATTGTCCTGACCCGCCGGATCGAGGCATCCGAGACCGTCACCGGTACCGTGACCCTGGACGTCGACAGCCGCATCAAGAGCCGCCTGCGCGTGACCCTGGACGATGGCCGCGAAGCCGGCCTGATGCTCGAACGTGGGCACCTGCTGCGCGGGGGCGAGTTGCTCGCCAATGCCTCGGGAGAGCAGGTGATCCGCGTACTGGCTGCACCTGAGGCGGTGTCGACCGTGCGTTGTGCCGACCCGCACCTGCTGGCCCGCGCCGCCTATCATCTGGGCAACCGCCACGTCCCCCTGCAAATCGATCCGGGCCTGCTGCGCTATCAGCATGACCATGTACTCGACGACATGCTACGCGGCCTTGGCCTGACGGTGGAAGCCGAGCAGGCGCCGTTCGAACCGGAAGCCGGTGCCTACCAGAGCGCGTCTCACAGTCACAGTCACAGCCATAGCCATGGCCACGACCATCCGTTCGTGCGCCTGCCAGCCCATTCCTGAACTCCCCCATTAAAGGAGCACAACATGAAAAAGATTTTCGCCCTTGCCCTGCTGATGGTCGCACTGCCGGCCTTTGCCCACCCCGGTCACGACGGCAACCCGTTGCACGACGGCCTGCTGCACCCGCTGACCGGTCTTGATCACCTGCTGATGCTGCTGGGTACCGGTGTGCTGGCTGCGCTGACCCGACGCAACCTGACCCTGCCGCTGGCTACCCTGGCCTCGATGTTCGCTGGTGCCGTATGCGGCCACCTGTTCGGCGATGTGCTGGGCATGGAAACCCTGATCGCCGTGTCGGTGCTGGTGGCTGCCATTGCGGTGCTGCTGCCGAGCCGTCAGTTGCTGCTGGCCCTGGCCATGCCGGTGTTCGCCCTGTTCCACGGCTGGGCCCACGGGGTGGAAGCCACGCCGAGCGCCTTCTGGATGTTCAGCGCCGGCTTCGTCACCGTCAGTGGCCTGCTGCTGGCCGTCGGCTTTGGCGTTGGCTGCCTGCTGCGCCGCCACAGTGGCCTGCAGAAGGCCTTCGGTGGCGGCATGCTGGCCGGCGCCGCACTGGTGCTGGCCGGTTGATGAACAGCGACCTGGCACTGCTGCGCCTGCTGCAGCTGGCCAGCCCCGGCCTGCCGGTGGGTGGATTCACCTACTCGCAAGGGTTGGAGTGGGCCGTCGAGGCCGGTTGGGTGCAGGGCACTGCCGGCTTCAGCGCCTGGCAGCGCGAGCAGATGCACGACACCCTGGCCTGCCTGGACTGGCCGGTGCTGGCGCGCCTGTACCGCGCCTGCGAGGCGAGCGATGCGCAAGCCTTCAGCCACTGGAGCCACTTTCTGCTGGCCAACCGCGAAACCGCCGAGCTGCGCCTGGAAGAACAGCAGCGCGGTTCGGCCCTGGCGCGCCTGCTCGATGGCTGGCAGCTGGGCCAGGATCCGGCCTGGCGCGCCAGCCTCGAACTCAGCCAGCTCGGCGGCATGGCCTGGCTCGCCGCGCATTGGCAGATCTCGCTGCGTCAGCTCGCCCTCGGCCATGCCTTCGCCTGGCTCGAGGGTGCGGTGATGGCCGGGGTCAAGCTGGTGCCGTTCGGCCAACAGGCGGCACAGACCCTGCTGCGCGACCTGGGCGCCGAACTGCCCGGCGTGCTGGATCAGGCACTGGCATTGGCCGACGACCAGCTCGGCGGTGGCCTGCCGCTGCTGGCAATTGCTTCTTCGCGTCACGAAACCCAATACACCCGTTTGTTCCGTTCCTGAGGACTGCTTCCATGCAAAGCTATCAGCAACCCCTGCGCGTCGGTGTCGGCGGCCCGGTCGGTTCTGGCAAGACCGCGCTGCTCGAATGCCTGTGCAAGGCCATGCGCGATCACTACCAGATCGCCGTGGTGACCAATGACATCTACACCAAGGAAGACCAGCGCATCCTCACCGAGGCCGGCGCTCTGGAGCCAGAGCGTATCGTCGGCGTCGAGACCGGCGGCTGCCCGCACACTGCCATTCGCGAAGATGCCTCGATGAACCTGGCCGCCGTCGAAGCGCTGGCGCGCAAGTTCGGCAACCTTGAAGTGATCTTTGTCGAAAGCGGTGGCGACAACCTCAGTGCGACCTTCAGCCCGGAGCTGGCCGACCTGACGATCTACGTCATCGACGTGGCCGAAGGTGAGAAGATCCCGCGCAAGGGTGGGCCCGGCATCACCAAGTCGGATTTCCTGGTGATCAACAAGACCGACCTGGCGCCTTACGTCGGCGCCTCGCTGGAGGTGATGGAGCGCGATACCCAGCGCATGCGCCCGCAGCGGCCCTGGACCTTCAGCAACCTGAAGAAGGGCGAAGGCCTGCAGGCGGTGATCGACTTCATCGTGGAGCGGGGAATGCTGGGCGTGAGGGGCTGACCCTTCACGTGTGGCAGCAGTGCGGTTTGTCGGGTTGTCCTTCATAGCGATCATGATGCCGCACCCAGTCCATGGTCCCGGCCTCATTGCGCCCCAGTGGCGCGATGTCGAGAAAGTTGTAGGTGTTGACCAGGATGTCCAGGCCGCGGGCGTAGGTGGAATAGGTATGGTAGAGCGTCCCGTCCGCTTCTTTGTAGAAGGCGCTCAGGCCTGGCAGCTCAGCTTCGTTACCGGTGTACGGCTCGTAGTTGTACTGGCGTTTGCCCTCGGTGCCCACGCTGACGCCGAAGTCCTCGTTGAATCCGCTGCCGTGGGATGAATACCAGGGGAATCGCCAGCCCATGCGCTGGCGAAAAGCCTGGAATTCAGGGTAGGGCGCGCGCGACACGGCGACCAGCGAGACGTCGTGATGGGCCAGGTGCAGGTTGGCGCCATCGAAATGATCGGCGAGGAACGAGCAGCCTGGGCAGCCTTCGCTCCAGCCCTCGGCAAACATGAAGTGATAGACCAGCAGCTGGCTGCGCCCGGCAAACAGGTCGGCCAGGCACAGTTCGCCGTCCGGGCCCTGGAAGCGGTAGGGCTGCTCGACCTTGACCCAGGGCAGGGCACGCCGGGCAGCAGCCAGTTCATCGCGCTGATGGGTGAAGGCTTTTTCGTGCAGCCACAGCTGACGGCGGGCGGCCAGCCATTGCTCGCGCGAGGTGGTCGGGTGTTTTTGATCAGGGGTGCTCATGGTGCTGACTCCGCGTAGGGGGTTCAGCTAGTGGTCGATTTGAGGGGATGGGGAATCGACAATATTTGTGGAAGGGTGACGAGTGGTTGGGGGAAGACGAGAGATTTTTAGCGGATGTGGGGGGGGGAGAAGACCACACAGAACTCCACCCC
>NZ_JBKGGW010000035.1:0-66849 GCF_052041945.1 Pseudomonas sp. SMN11
CAGACTCCTCTGGCAACCCCTCATCCAGGTGCAGCCAAGGCAACCTGCTGCCTACCCAGATGTGCCGCCTGGCCGGCACTCGCTCCGGGTGGTCCAGCGTCGCCACCGTCACATCAATGGTTCCCGGGCTATGTTCGGTCACCAGTGCCACATGCGCCCCACACTCCCCACAGAAATACCGCTTGCAGCTGGCCGGTGCCACATAGCACTGAGGCCGCCCTGCCATCCAGCGGAAGCCGGTGCGGGGCAGGGTGACCCAGGTCACCACCAGCCCGCCGCTGACCCGCCGGCAGATCGAACAATGGCAATGGGCGACATCCGTCAGGTCACCCTGCAGCCGATAGCGCAAGGCGCCGCAATGGCAGCCACCCTCGGTTACATCCTGCATTACCTACCTCCCGTCGCCGTTTTCCCGGCGAAAGCTGGCTGAAAGCTTGCCCCCCTAGGATAGCCGCCACTACCGGCACAAGACCGGTCAGCCAGGGCGCCCGGAAATCTCCGCGCCCGGCCCATCAACAACAACAATGGTGATTCTGATGTATTCCTGCGCCCGCCTTCATGTAGCCCCCCGATCGATGCTCCCCGTGCAGCGCCACACGCGCTGATCCGCCCGAATAGCCATTCCTTTCGCTGCGCCACGCCTGGAGTATTGCCATGCTGACCTTCCTCGGCTTTGCCATGGTCATCACCTTCATGTACCTGATCATGACCAAGCGCCTGTCGGCCTTGATCGCGCTGATCCTGGTACCGATCCTGTTCGCGCTGTTTGGCGGTTTTTCCGCCAAGATCGGCCCGATGATGCTCGAGGGCATCAGCAAGCTCGCGCCCACTGGCGTGATGCTGATGTTCGCCATTCTCTACTTCGCCCTGATGATCGACTCCGGCCTGTTCGACCCGGCCGTGCGCAAGATCCTCAAGCTGGTCAAGGGCGACCCGCTGAAAGTCTCGGTCGGTACCGCAGTGCTGGCCCTGGTGGTCTCCCTCGACGGTGACGGCGCCACCACCTACATGATCTGCTGCGCCGCCATGCTGCCGCTGTACAGCCGCCTGGGCATGAGCCCGCGGATCATGGCCGGCCTGATCATCCTCGCCGGCGGTGTGATGAACATGACCCCTTGGGGTGGCCCGACCGCCCGCGCCGCCAGTGCCCTACACGTAGACCCGTCCGACATCTTCGTGCCAATGATCCCGGCCATGGCCTTCGGTGTGCTGGCGATCCTGGCCATTGCCTACATGTACGGCAAGCGCGAACGTGCCCGCCTGGGTGAACTGCACCTGCCGACCGATGACATCGACCACAGCGAAATCAGCGTGTCGCAGTTCCCGGAAGCACGCCGCCCCAAGCTGATCTACTTCAACGGTGCCCTGACCGCCGGCCTGATGGTCGCGCTGATCGCCGGCGTGCTGCCGCTGCCGGTACTGTTCATGATTGCCTTCAGCATCGCGATGATCGTCAACTACCCCTGCCTGCAGCAGCAGAAAGACCGCATCGCCGCCCACGCCGGCAGCGTGCTGGCCGTGACCGGGCTGATCTTCGCCGCGGGCATCTTCACCGGCATCCTGTCCGGTACCGGCATGGTCGAGGCCATGTCCAAGAGTTTGCTGGCGGTCATCCCTGAAGCATTGGGCCCGTACCTGGCGGTGATCACTGCAATCGTGAGCATGCCGTTCACCTTTTTCATGTCCAACGACGCCTTCTACTACGGGGTGCTGCCGGTGCTGTCGGAAGCGGCCAGCCATTACGGCATCAGCCCGGTGGAAATGGCCCGTGCCTCGATCGTCGGGCAGCCGGTACACCTGCTCAGCCCACTGGTACCTTCGACCTACCTGCTGGTGGCCCTGGCTGGTATCGAGTTCGGCGATCACCAGCGTTTCACGCTCAAGTGGGCAGTGCTGGTATGCCTATGCATAATGTTCGCCGCGCTACTGATGGGCATTTTCCCGCTGTTCAGTAGTCTTTAATTAACACGCATCACCCAACGCGATGCGCCCCTGACGGGGTGCATCACCTTTATCGTTTGAAGGAATACACATGGAATGGCTGACCAACCCGGAAATCTGGGTTGCCTTTTTTACCCTGACAGCGCTTGAGATCGTCCTCGGGATCGACAACATCATCATGATCTCGATTCTGGTCAGCCGCATGCCCAAGCACATGCAGCCACGCACCCGGATCTTCGGCCTGGCCCTGGCCATGGTCACCCGCATCATGCTGCTGCTGTCGATTACCTGGGTCATGCGCCTGACCGCCGACCTGTTCGTGGTGTTCGGCCAGGGTATCTCCGGGCGTGACCTGATCCTGTTCTGCGGCGGCCTGTTCCTGCTGTGGAAAAGCTCGCAAGAGATCTACCACGGTCTGGAAGGCGAAGATGAAAGCGCAGACGAACCCAAGGGCGCTGGCGGCAAGTTCTTCTACACCATCATCCAGATCGCCATCATCGACATCGTGTTCTCGCTGGACTCGGTGATCACTGCCGTCGGCATGGTCTCGCACGTGCCGGTGATGATTGCCGCCATCGTCGTCGCCGTGCTGGTGATGATGGCCTGCGCCGGAGCCATCAGCGACTTCATCGACAAGCACCCATCGCTGAAGATGCTTGCACTTTCCTTCCTGATCGTCGTAGGTACTGTGTTGATCGCCGAATCTTTCGACGTGCACGTGCCGAAGGGCTATGTCTACTTCGCCATGGCCTTCTCCCTGGCAGTGGAGGCAATCAACATACGTATGCGCACCGCCATGGCGCGCAAGAAGGGCAAGGAGCACGACCCGGTGAAACTGCGCAAGGACATTCCGGGTCAATAAGATCAGGACGCGTGCATTATCGAGGGCCCTCCGGGGCCCTTTTTCATGTACAGGCTTTCATGACAGAAACATTTCAAATGCTTTCAGAGCATGCGAAGCTGGCGCAAGGTCCGCAAAACAACTAAAGCTTGAGTAAGCACTGGATCGAAACACCCACCCCCGGGCCAGGCTTACGGCTTCACACAATTTGGCTCCGCTGCTGGAGCCTCAGAACAAAGGGGGGCTCGACCATGCTGACCCTGCTCAACCTGCTTTCCGCCGTGACCCTGCTGGTGTGGGGCACACACATCGTTCGTACCGGCATCCTCAGGGTGTTCGGCTCCAACCTGCGCCGCGTGCTCAGCCAGAACATGAACAGCCGGCCCTTGGCGTTCATTGCCGGCATCGTGGTCACCGCCGTGGTGCAAAGCAGCAACGCTACCGCGATGCTGGTCACTTCCTTCGTCGGCCAGGGTTTGATGGCCATGACGCCAGCATTGGCGATCATGCTTGGCGCCGACGTCGGTACCGCGCTGATGGCCCGGGTGCTGACCCTCGACCTGTCGTGGCTGTCGCCGCTGCTCGTGTTTCTCGGGGTGATCTTCTTCCTCTCGCGCAAACAAACCCGCGCAGGGCAACTGGGCCGCGTGGCAATCGGCTTGGGCCTCATCATCCTGGCGCTGGAGCTGATCGTCCAGGCAGCGACGCCTATCACGCACGCGCAAGGGGTGAAAGTACTGTTCGCCTCATTGACCGGCGATATCCTCCTCGACGCCTTGGTGGGCGCGCTGTTCGCCATGGTTTCGTATTCGAGCCTGGCTGCCGTATTGCTCACCGCTACCCTGGCTGGCGCAGAGGTGATCAGCCTGCCGGTAGCCATCGGCCTGGTAGTCGGTGCCAACATCGGCAGCGGCCTGCTGGCGTTCATCAGCACCAGCATGCAGAACGCCGCTGGCCGCCGCGTGGCGTTGGGCAGCCTGCTGTACAAGCTGATCGGCCTGGTGCTGATCATCCCTGTGCTGCACCCACTGGTTGAGTGGATGGACAGCCTGAGCTTCAGCCCGCAGGAGCTGGTGATCGGCTTCCACCTGCTCTACAACACCCTGCGCTGCCTGATCATGCTGCCGACGGTCAAGCCCATGGGCCGCCTGTGCAACACGCTGCTGCCCGAACGCGAAACCGGCAATGGCCAGATACGCCCGCGCCATCTCGATGCCTCGGCGCTGACCACGCCCAGCCTGGCCCTGGCCAATGCCGCCCGCGAAACCCTGCGCCTGGGCGACATCGTCGACAGCCTGCTGGAAGCCATGCTCGGCGCCCTGCGCGGCACCCAGGCCGCCATGCCCCAGCAGGTGCGGGCCTTGAGCGAGGATGCCGAAGCGCTGTACAGCGCGATCAAACTTTACCTGGCGCAAATGCCACGGGAAGACCTCAGCGACCAGGACAACCGGCGCTGGGCCGAAATCATCGAACTGGCGATCAACCTGAAACTGGCCTGCGACCTGATCGAACGCATGCTGCGCAAGGTGCAGCAGCAGAAAACCAGCCAGCGCCGGGAGTTTTCCCAAGTCGGCCTGGAAGAACTCACCGGGCTGCAGGAGCAGCTGCTGGCCAACCTGCGCCTGGGGCTGTCGGTATTCCTCAGCGCCGATCCGGAAAGCGCACGCCTGCTGCTGCGCGAAAAGCGTCGCTTCCGCGCCCAGGAGCGGCGCCTGGCCCATGCCCATGTCAGCCGTTTGCAGCGTAAGGTGGTGCAAAGTATCGAGACGAGTTCGCTACACTTGGAGCTGATCGCCGACATGAAGCGGTTGAACTCTTTGTTCTGCAGCAGTGCCTATGTGGTACTGGGTGGCTCGGACACTGGCGGGCTGCTGCTCGACAGCGTCCCGGAAGATGCCCACCTGTCCTGATCTCGCACACCTGGAGACCGTCGCTCGCCCATGCGTTGCCTGATGTTCGTTTGCCTTCTGATCTGCAGCCTGCCCTCATTTGCCCTCGATCGCTCGCGGGTCGAGGGTTACCTGTTGCCCAACGGGCTGCAGGTGATCCTGAAGTCCGGTTATGAGCGCGACCATGTGGCGATCCGCCTGGTGGTGGGCGTTGGCCTGGATGACTTCAACTGCGAGCAGAAAGAGTTGCCGCACCTGCTTGAACACCTGCTGTTCACCGGGATCGACGAGACCGGCGAAGGCGGGCTGGAAGAACGCCTGCAGAGCCTGGGAGGCGAGTGGAACGCCTTCACCAGCAGCGCTGACACCACATTCGTCATCGAGGCGCCGGCACGCAACCAGCGCAAGGTACTCGACCTGATGCTGGCAGTCGTCCGCGACACGCGCATCGACGCCAAGGCCTTGGCCACGGCCAAGCGCATCATCGAGCGCGAGGATGGCGGCCACTATGGTCACCTGCAGCGCTGGCTCGACCGCCAGGACATCGGCCATCCGGCCAGCGACCAGCTGGCCACCGAGCTGGGCCTGAAATGCCCTGAGCGTTCCAATGTCGCGGACATGACCTTGGAGCAGGTCACAACCCTGCGGGATCACTGGTACGCCGCCAACAACATGACCCTGATCGTTGTCGGCGGCCTGGATCGCCTGCTGCCGGCCTACCTGGAGCGCACCTTCGGCGAATTGCCTGCTACCGAGCCGGAAGAGCGACGTACCCTCGAAAGCATCAGCCAACAGGCCGAGCAGCGCCGCGACCTGACCCGCGGCCTGCTGGGCGACAGCGTCAAGTTGCACTGGCTGTTCATAGAGCCGGTCCTGGACAGTGACCATCAGCAGACCCTTGACCTGCTGTCGCGCTACCTCGACTGGGCCGTATACGACCAGCTGCGCCTGCGCAACGGCCTGTCGTATGGGCCATCGGTACAACGCGAAAGCTTTGGCGACAGCGGCATGCTCAGCCTCAATGCCGACCTTGAGCGCGATGACATCGACCCAGCCGTGAAGGTGATGCAGCAGCTGTTCGATCATTTGCGCAAGGACGGCCTCGACCCGGATACCTTTGCCCGCATCAAGGATGCCGCCGTGGCCAAGGAAAGCTGGAGCACCCAGGGCAACAGTGCGCTGGCCGATTATTACTGGGGGGCGCTGAACGACTACACCCACGGCCGCTTTGCCGACCCGGCGCGCAAGTTGCGCAAGGTGACGCTGGAAGAGGCCAACGCGGCCCTGAAAGAATTGCTCAAGGATCAGGGTTACCTGCGCATCGAAAAGCCGTTCCTGGGGTATGACGAGCTTTATGGCCTGGTTGCCTTGTTGCTGGGACTGATACTGGCGCTGGGGCTGCTGCGCTGGCGACGGCACAAACCGGACCGACCGAGTGGTGCTACACGGCAGTAGTGAATCGGCGGTATCCTTTTGCCAGTACCGGCCCTTTCGCGGGCAAGCCCGCTCCCACAGGTACTGCACTGGTTTTAGATCCTGTGCGATACCTGTGGGAGCGGGCTTGCCCGCGAAAGGGCCGGCACAGCCACCCAATACTTCCGTTGTAGACCCATGCCCCCAATACCCCACTTCGTCCAGCGCGTCATCGAGCTGCTCAAACGCTACCCCGGCGTCATCGCGCTCGGAGGTTTCCTCTCCGGAATCGGCAGCTTCATCCTGGTCGACCGCCAGGCCAGCCTGGCCAGCTGGATCGCCATCATCATGCTGGTCAGCTGGGTCTGGCTGATGCTGGAAAACACCCTGACCGGCCTGTTCACGCGCACCTTCAAACGTGAGATCCCGCAGCCGCTACTGCGCTACGCGACGCAGATGATCCACCAGGAAAGCCTGTTCTTCGTCTTGCCGTTCTTCTTCATCACCACCACCTGGAACAGCGGTCAGCTGGTGTTCACCGGCCTGCTTGGCGCCGCCGGGCTCATCTCGATCATCGACCCGCTGTACTACAAGTGGTTGGCGCCACGGCGCTGGCTGTTCCTCGCGATGCACACCCTGACGCTGTTCGCTGCGCTGCTCACTGCGCTGCCGATCATCCTGCACCTGACCACCGCACAGAGCTTCAAGCTGGCATTGATTGCAGCCATGGTGCTGTCGTTCCCGAGCCTGCTCAGCAGCTTCCCGATCACCACCTGGCGCCGCGGCGTGGCACTGGTGCTGATGACCCTGGCGGTGGGCGGTAGTGGCTGGTTGCTGCGTTCGTGGGTGCCACCCGCGACGCTGTGGATGACAGACGTGGCGGTGAGCACCGAAGTACTCAATCGCCAGCCCGGCGAATCGCTGGAGGAGATTGCCGCCAGCCGCATTCGCAGCAATGGCTTGTACGCCTACACCGCGATCAACGCCCCCCGAGGCTTGGACGAGCGCATTTACCATGTGTGGCAGAAGGACGGCCAGGAGGTCGATCGCATTGCCCTGGACATCCATGGCGGGCGCAAGGAAGGCTACCGTGCCTGGACCCACAAGCAGAACTTCCCGCCCAACCCGGTGGGCAAGTGGCAAGTCCGGGTGCTGACCGAGGATGGCCAGGTGATCGGTGTGCTGCGCTTCAAGGTGGTGGACGACGCGCCCGCGCCGTGACAGTGGCGAAGGACAGCACATATTCAACAAACCGCTCCATGCCCGCTGCGCTATGATCAGCCTCTAGCCCAGCCGGATGCATGGAGCCTATGACCACACCCAGCGCCACCCTGGACACCAGCTGCCAGCCGGCCTGCCTGCGGATTGCCGGTGACTGGACCCTGGCCCACTACGCCAGCCTCAGGCGCGACAGCGAACGCTTGCGCACCCAGTACGGCACCGATACCGCCGTCGACCTCAGCCAACTGGGCCGCCTGGACACCGCCGGTGCCTCACTGCTGGCCGAGCTGCTCGGCTCCGAGCGCCTCTCGCACTGCACCAACGACCTGCCTGACGCCAGCCGCGCCCTGCTCAAGAATGTCTACTGCTCGGTGCAGGACTACTGCATCCCGATCAAGGAGCCCGAGCGCAACGTGCTGCTGGTGCTGCTGGAGCGCATCGGTTGCGCGGTCGGGACGCTGTGGCAGGACACCATGCAGCTACTCGGCTTCCTCGGCCTGATCATCGAGACCCTGCTGCGCCGCCTGCTGCAGCCACACCGCTGGCGCGTCACCCCAGTGATCGCGCACATCGAGCAGACCGGGCTGGACGCCGCCCCCATCATCGCCTTGCTGACCTTCCTGGTGGGCGCCGTGGTGGCCTTCCTCGGTGCCACGGTGCTGGCCAATTTTGGTGCAACGGTGTTCACCGTCGACCTGGTGGCCTTCTCGTTCCTGCGCGAATTCGCCGTGCTGCTGACCGCCATCCTCATGGCCGGGCGCACCGCCAGTGCCTTCACCGCACAGATCGGCTCGATGAAGGCCAATGAAGAGATCGACGCCATCCGCACTCTGGGCCTCAACCCGATCGAACTGCTGGTGGTGCCGAGGGTACTGGCGCTGCTGATTTCGCTGCCGTTGCTGACCTTCGTCGCGATGATCTGCGGCATCGTCGGGGGGGCGGTGGTCTGCGCCCTGTCACTGGGCATCTCGCCAGCCATGTTCCTGTCGCTGCTGCAAAGCGACATCGGCGTGCAGCACTTCCTGGTCGGCCTGGCCAAGGCGCCGATCTTCGCCTTCCTGATCGCTGCCATCGCCTGCCTCGAAGGCTTCAAGGTCAGCGGCAGCGCCGAATCGGTCGGCGCCCACACCACCTCCAGCGTGGTGCAATCGATTTTCGTGGTCATCGTGCTGGATGCGGTGGCGGCGCTGTTCTGCATGGAGATGGGCTGGTGAGTGGCCGGGAAGCAGTGATCGAGGCACGGGGCATCTGCAATCGCTTCGGCAGCCAGGTGGTACACCAGGACCTCGACCTGGACTTGTACCGCGGCGAAATCCTCGCGGTGGTCGGCGGGTCGGGGAGCGGCAAGTCGGTGCTGCTGCGCAGCATCATCGGCCTGCGCCGCCCCAACGAAGGGCAGGTCAAGGTATTCGGCGAAGATCTGGCCGGGATGCGCGAGGAACAACGTTCGCTGGTCGAGCGCCGCTTTGGCGTACTGTTCCAGAAAGGCGCGCTGTTCTCGTCGTTGACCGTCACTGAAAACGTCGCCCTGCCGCTGATCGAGCATGCCGGCCTGTCGCGCGCCGATGCCGAGCACCTGGCCGGGGTCAAGCTGGCCTTGGCCGGCCTGCCCATTTCCGCCGCCGACAAGTACCCAGCCTCGCTCTCCGGCGGCATGATCAAGCGCGCAGCCCTGGCCCGTGCCCTGGCGCTGGACCCGGACATCCTGTTCCTCGACGAACCCACTGCCGGCCTCGACCCGATCGGCGCCGCCGCCTTCGACCAGCTGATCCTGACCCTGCGCGATGCCCTGGGCCTGAGCGTGTTCCTGATCACCCACGATCTCGACACCCTCTACACCATCACCGATCGCGTCGCCGTGTTGTCACAGAAGAAGGTACTGGTCGCCGGCCCCCTGGCCGAGGTCGAGCAGACCAACGACCCCTGGATCCACGAATACTTTCACGGCCCACGCGGGCGCGCAGCCGAACACGCCGCCGCCAGCGCCGGGCAGGAGCGCTGAACGATGGAAACCCGAGCTCATCACGTCCTGATTGGCCTGGTCACCGTCCTGGTGGTGGCCGGCGCCATGCTGTTCGGCCTGTGGCTGACCAAGTCCAGCGTCGACGACGCCTTCAAGGATTACGAAGTGATCTTCAACGAAGCGGTCTCGGGCCTGTCCCGGGGCAGCCCGGTGCAATACAACGGCATCAAGGTCGGCGATGTCACCAGCCTGCGCCTGGACCCGAAAGACCCGCGCCGGGTGCTGGCCCGTGTGCGCCTGAGCGGTGACACCCCGGTCAAGGAAGACACCCAGGCCAAGCTGACCCTGGCCGGGGTCACTGGCAACTCGTTCATCCAGCTCACTGGCGGCACGCCGCAGAGCCCGGAGCTCAAGGGCAAGGACGGCAAGCTGCCAGTGATTGTCGCCTCGCCGTCGCCAATCTCGCGTCTGCTCAACGACAGCAGCGACTTGGTGACCAACATCAACCTGCTGCTGCACAACGCTACGCAGATGTTCTCGGACAGCAACATCGAGCACTTGAGCAACACCCTGGCCAACCTCGACCAGACCACAAGCGCATTCGCCAACCAGAACGGCGGTGTCAGCGAGGCGATCGCCCAGCTGGCCCAGGTCGGCAAGCAGGCCAACGCCACCCTGGCCGAAACCCAGGCACTGATGCGCAACGCCAACGGCCTGCTCGGTACTCAGGGCAAACAGGCCATCGGCAGCGCCGAGCAGGCCATGCAGTCGCTGGCTGAGAGCGCCGCGACCCTCAACAGCCTGCTGCAGGACAATCGCCAGTCCATCGACGATGGCGCCCAGGGGCTCAACCAGCTGACCCCGGCCATCCGCGAGCTGCGCGAAACCCTGAACTCGCTCAAGGGCATTTCCCGGCGCCTGGAGGCCGACCCGAGCGGCTACCTGCTGGGCCGTGACAACAACAAGGAGTTCCAGCCATGACCCCATCGCTGCGCCTGCTGGCCCTGGCAGCCACCCTGAGCCTGGCCAGCGCCTGCTCGATCCTGCCCAAGAGCGAGCCAGTGGATACCTACCGCCTGCCCGTCAACCAGGCCAGCCATAGCGCCAACCCGGTGGACTGGTCGTTGCGCCTGAACAAACCGCTGGCCAGCGAAGTGCTGGCCGGGCCTCGTATCGCAGTGATTCCCCAAGGCAATGTGATCAGCAGCTACAAGGGCGCCCGCTGGAGCGACCCGGTGCCGTTGCTGGTGCGCAACCGCCTGCTCGATGGTTTCCAGCGTGACGGCCGGGTGCAGCGGCTGAGCGCTGACGACAGCAACCTGCAGGCCGACTACGAGCTGAGCGGCGAACTGCAGGCGTTCCAGAGCGAATATCAGCCGGGGGGCAAGGTGGAAGTGGTGATCCGCTACGACGCACGCCTGGTGCAAGGCCGCAGCCAGCGCATCCTCAGCAGCAAGCGCTTCGAAGTGCGCCAGCCACTGGCAGATACCCGGGTGTCAGCCGTGGTCGCCGGCTTTGGCGCGGCCAGCGATCAGCTGGCAGGGCAGGTGGTGAACTGGACCGTGGCGCAGAGCGCCCAGGCTCAAGCAAAGAACCAATAGCAGACGCAGATGGCCGCGATCACACCGGATAGCTCGGCCAGCAAGGCGCAGCCGACGGCGTGGCGCACCCGCTGGATGCCAACGGCGCCGAAATACACCGCCAGCACGTAGAAGGTGGTTTCGGTGCTGCCCTGGATGGTTGCCGCCACCAGGGCCGGGAAGCTGTCGACACCGTGGGTCTGCATGGTCTCGATCAACATGGCTCGCGCCGCACTGCCCGAGAACGGCTTCACCAGCGCAGTAGGCAGGCCCTCGACGAAGCGGGTGTCCAGGCCCATCCAGTTGACCACATGACGAATGCCATCCAGTGCCAGCTCCAGCGCACCTGAAGCGCGCAGCACACCCACGGCAACCAGCATCGCCACCAGATACGGCAGCAAGCTCTTGGCCACGTCGAAGCCTTCCTTGGCGCCTTCGACAAAGGCTTCATAGACCTGCACCCGCTTCAGCGCGCCAATCACCAGAAACAGGATGATCACCCCGAACAGCGTCAGGTTGCCGAGGATCGACGACAGGCTGGCCAGCGCTGTGGCCGACAAGGTGCCCAGAAAAGCCATGAAGCCGCCCAGCAGCAGTGCACCGGGGATCAGGTAGGCGAGTACGACCGGGTCCCACAGGCGCAGGCGCTGCATCACCGCCACCGACAGCAGGCCGACCAAGGTCGAGGCACTGGTCGCCAGCAGGATTGGCAGGAACACCAGGGTGGGGTCAGTGGCGCCTTGTTGGGCGCGGTACATGAAGATGGTCACCGGCAACAGCGTCAGCGACGAGGCGTTGAGCACCAGGAACAGGATTTGCGCGTTGCTGGCGGTCGTACTGCTGGGGTTGAGCTCCTGCAGCGCGCGCATGGCCTTGAGGCCGATCGGCGTGGCGGCGTTGTCCAGGCCCAGGCCATTGGCCGCGAAGTTCATGGTGATCAGGCCCAGGGCCGGGTGGCCGGGCGGTACTTCCGGCATCAGGCGGGCGAACAGTGGCCCGAGCACCTTGGCCAGCCATTCGACGATGCCGGCCTTTTCGGCGATCT
Organism: Pseudomonas sp. SMN11; assembly: GCF_052041945.1. Lineage (NCBI taxonomy): Bacteria > Pseudomonadati > Pseudomonadota > Gammaproteobacteria > Pseudomonadales > Pseudomonadaceae > Pseudomonas > Pseudomonas sp. SMN11. Next base: position 11,894 of record NZ_JBKGGW010000035.1, read on the forward strand.
TGAGAAAGCCCAGCCACAGGGTCAGGGTGCCAAACAGCAGGACCATGACTTCCACCGACAGCTTGGCCATGGCGAAGATGCTCTCAACCATCGCGGCGAAGATGCCGGCATTGCCACCGACCAGCCATTGGGCCAGGGCGGAGACCGCCGCCACCAGGAAAAAGCCAAGCCAAAGGCCGTTGAGCATCCGTGTGTTCCCCCTGAAAATTGCCCGAATGATAGCGTATCGGGGCCCATCACTGGCGACCGAGATCCCTGTAGGAGCGGCTTTAGCCGCGCACACCGGCGAAGCCGGTGCCATGCACTGCGTTGCCCGCTTCGCGGCTAAAGCCGCTCCCACAGGGCGAGCAGTAAATCGACAGACAAGAAAAAGCCCCGACAAGTCGGGGCTTTCTGATTCAACCGTTCAGGCTCAGCGCTTGGCGGCTTCGCCTACCAAGGCAGCTTCCTGCTTGTCTACCATCAGCGAGGCGTAGTACTGCTCGCCCTTGGCCGCGTCGTACATGCCTTCCCAACGCGCAATCACCAGGGCTGCCAAGGCGTTGCCGATCACGTTCAGGGCAGTACGCGCCATGTCCATGATGCGGTCGACACCGGCGATGAAGGCCAGGCCTTCCAGCGGAATGCCCACGCTGCCCAGGGTCGCCAGCAGCACCACGAAGGAAACGCCCGGTACGCCGGCGATGCCTTTGGAGGTGACCATCAGGGTCAGCACCAGCAGCAGCTGCTGGCTCCAGGACAGGTCGATGCCGTACAGCTGGGCGATGAAGATGGCCGCGATGCTCTGGTACAGGGTCGAACCGTCGAGGTTGAACGAGTAGCCGGTCGGTACCACGAACGAGCAGATCGACTTCGGAGCACCGTACTTCTCCATTTTCTCGATCACGCGTGGCAGCACGGTCTCGGAGCTGGAGGTGGAGTAGGCGAGGATCAGCTCATCTTTCATGATGCGCATGATCTTGATCACCGAGAAGCCGAACAAGCGCGCCACCAGGCCCAGCACCATGAAGGCGAAGAAGGCGATGGCGAAGTACACCAGCAGCACCAGCTTGGCCAGCGGCAGCAGCGAGCTGAAGCCGAAGTTGGCAACGGTCACGGCGATCAGGGCGAACACGCCGATCGGGGCGTAGTTCATGATCATGTGAGTGACCTTGAACATGGTTTCCGACACAGCCTGGAAGGTACGCACCAGCGGCTCGCGCAGGTCGGCCTGCAGGCTCGACAGGCCAAGGCCGAACATCACCGAGAAGAAGATGATCGGCAGCATTTCGCCACGCATCAGCGCTGCGAAGATGTTCGACGGGATCAGGTTGAGCAGGGTCTCGATGAACGCGTGCTCATGCTGCACCTCGGCCGCGGTGGCCTGGTACTTGGAGATGTCGACGGTACCCAGGGTGCTCATGTCGATGCCGGCGCCCGGGTGGAACAGGTTGGCCAACACCAGGCCGACAACGATGGCGATGGTGGTTACCACCTCGAAGTAGAGAATGGTCTTCAGGCCGATGCTGCCCAGTTTCTTCGCATCGCCAACCCCGGCGATACCCACGATCAGCGACGAAATCACGATCGGGACGACGATCATCTTGATCAGGCGAATGAAGATGTCACCGGCGGGCTGGAGGACGTTGCTGATCCACCAGGCCTTTTCCGCGCTGAAGTGGTTCAGCAGCGCGCCGACTGCAACGCCCAGGACCAGACCGATGACGATCTGCCAGGCGAGGCTCAGTTTTGCCTTCTTCATGTCTTTACCCTTTGTTCTAGTGGTCACGGGCACCGACCGGAAAAGCGCGTAACAGAGCCGTTGGCAACGTCACGGGGAGCTTTTGGCTTCCGTCCGGGGACCTCGTGTAAGGACACCGCGAGCGAGCGACAGGGCGCTCGGGCCAGCGAAAAAGGCGGCAACTATTGCGATGGGGAAGGCTGAAATCTAATGCCGGAAGCGCATACCCCATGCCGATACGGCATAAGCGTTCAGGTCAAAATACGACGCACGTAAGTCATTGATTTATAACGTTCGGAAATCCGAACAAGACCAAACCGCCATATTTCGGCAGTTTTGGCGGTATGTAGACGGGGATTAAAACGGCTTGTTCGACAATCCGAATGGCCGAAATGCCACTTGTTCAGCAGGCGCATTGGCCGAAAAAAAATTGATGTACGGTCAAGACAAAATGTGTCTTGAGGGTCAGGACCTGAAAGGAATCAGCAAAGTGGGATATGGCGCCTCGGAAGCCAGGCCCGGTTGCGGTGTTTTTCAGACACCCCCGACCTGAAACTTCCGATTCTGCCTTTTCCTGACCCGGCCCAATGCTTGGAGGTACTCCCTGTACCCCTAGGCCACTCCGATCCTGCAACAATCAGAACAGCCCGGCCCCCTGGTCATGCGCTGCCCCTCCTCGGGGCGGCGCATCATAGAAGCGAGAACGATAAAAAGGTTCCGCTTCCATTACATGACAGCGCGCGACCGCTGGTCAGTACCAATTCGGGTCACGCTTGAGTTGCTCCTGCAACATCGCCTTCATCCCGTCGTCCGGCTTACCCAGCCAACGGTACTGCGCATGGCGCGTTGGCGATTTGTCACTTGGCAAGCCCTCGGGCACTTCGACCAGCATCCCGTAGGCGTCGTCCTTGTCCCAGCTGAATGCCACGATCAAGCGCTTGTAGGTACAGTTCTGCGGTGACTCACACAGCGGGCCGACCAAATACTTGTCGCCGTCTTCGGTCACTGCAGACATCTGCTCCTGCCCGCTGCCGCTCAGGTTGATCACCCAGTCAGGCAAGCGTTCCTCGCCCTTGATCGTGTCTTGCCAGGTTTCCCGGTATTCGGGGTCCGAGCCGAGCAACTGCTCGACCCGGACCTGGCCATCGTTGGCCGCCAGCACCGCTGCACTACCGCCTGACATCAAGGCAGCGGCAGCCAGAGCTGCGTATAGCTTCCTGCTCATCTTCAACCTCGACCACGTCCAAAGAAGAAGGAAGCTACGAACAGGACCAGGAAGACAATGAACAGGATCTTCGCGATACCCGTAGCGGCGCCAGCGATACCACCGAAGCCGAGCACAGCGGCGACAATGGCGATGATGAGGAAAGTGACAGCCCAGCTAAGCATGATGCTTCTCCTTTCTTTTTTGAAATTGGTCCGGCCAGCGTCTCAGAACACCCAGCGCTGCTGGGGCGCGATGTTATCCACAGTGGCCGGAGAGGTATTGGCGGCAGGCCGCTGCCCGACAGGTTCGGCGGCTTTTACCAGAGTGTTGGCGCGGCTTGCCTGAATCTGCGTCAGCAGCGCGGTTTGCGCTGCCACCTGATCGGCCAGGCGCGCGGTCTGCCAGCTGTAATAGAAGAGGCCAGCGGCCAAGGTCAGCAGCAACGCCATGCCAAGGATCAAAAACTGGCGCACAGGCAGTGCGGCATTCAGCGAGCGGTTGACGGATGGGCGGTTCATGCCGGCTTCTCCTGCTGTAATTTTTCTGTTCAAACCTGAACAAGTAATTGCAGCCTGCATGCCAGCCCGACAAATCCAATAAAATGCTTATAAATCAATTACTTAACCGCATAGCAAAATACCGTTGAGGACGTATCCTGCACGATGCCCCTGATAGCGTCGTGCGAATTGCACGATTCAGCCCTCGACCTTGGTCGCTACTTTAAGCAGATCGGCATCGACGCCCCGCACGCCGATGATCTGACGGGCAATATCCACGGCGATGGACTTCTGCTCGTTGCTGACCACCTCACCGGTCAGTCGGACCATGCCTTGTTCGCTGGCCACCTTGATGTTCAGGCCGTCCAGATTGCGGCTGAAGCGCAAGCTAGTCTGAATCTTGTCGACCACCCAGCCGTCGCTCGGCTGCGGCCCGCTTGAAGCCTCTATCGGGGTTTCCCTTGCCTTCGCCATGGCTGCGGTATCCATGCTGACAAGGTTGTTGACCAGATGCACACCGTCGGTGGTGCGCGCCACCACGCCTGCCAGCTCCTTGGCCTCGGCACCGTCGACTTTTCCACGTAAGGTCACCACGCCGTCTTCGCTTTGCACCTCGATAGGTGATTTCTCCGTGGCCTTGCTCCACAGCAATCGGGCGCGGATCACCGCCGCCAAGGTCGCGTCCTCCAGCCGCTGGGCGTATGCGCGCAGTTCCAGCGGGCGTTCGACCAGTTCGGCGTTGACCCGCAACTGGTTGTCGACCTGCTCAATACCCCGTGTGGCCAGGGCCACCTGCTCGGCCAACTCGCGCTCGACGCCGTTCTCGACTTCCCCGGAAAGGCGAGCCCGCTGGCCATCGACCTTCACCTTGATGCGAAACGGGTTGAGCATCTGGTTGAGAGCCAACGCGGTTTGCAGCGAGCCCTCCAGGCGAGCGTCCAGAACAGGATCGGCTGACGCAGGTGTGCAAACGGACAGCAGGGTGGCCGCCAACACGGCCATTCGGATGGTAGGGGACACGGGTTCACCTCCTTTTAGTTGGCAAAAGCAAAAAAACGTCGCAACCAATGTGCCAGCGCGCAGCTCTAAGAAAATCATCGAGATATCCGGCTTCACGGTACGGCTTGGCCATTGGCTAGCATGCAAAGGACAGATTCCTTCACAATTGACCGTGCAACTTGCCCGATTTTTCCCACACTAATTGATGAACTATCCGAAGGAGCGCAGCAAATGGAATCAGCCCAGGACAACCAAGGCCGCATTCTGCTGGTGGATGACGAGTCCGCGATCCTGCGCACCTTCCGCTATTGCCTTGAAGACGAAGGCTACAGCGTGGCCACGGCCAACAGTGCTGCGCAGGCCGACGCCTTGCTGCAGCGTCAGGTGTTCGACCTGTGCTTCCTCGACCTGCGACTGGGAGAGGACAACGGTCTCGATGTGCTGGCGCAGATGCGCATTCAGGCACCCTGGATGCGGGTGGTGATCGTCACCGCGCATTCGGCGATCGACACTGCCGTCGATGCCATCCAGGCCGGTGCCGCCGATTACCTGGTCAAACCCTGCAGCCCCGACCAGCTGCGCCTGGCCACCGCCAAGCAGCTGGAAGTCCGTCAGCTCTCGGCGCGTCTTGAGGCCCTTGAAGGCGAAGTGCGCAAACCCAAGGACGGCCTCGACTCGCACAGCCCGGCGATGATGGCCGTGCTGGAAACCGCCCGCCAGGTAGCTACCACCGATGCCAACATCCTCATTCTGGGCGAGTCGGGGACCGGCAAGGGCGAACTGGCCCGTGCCATCCACGGCTGGAGCAAGCGGGCACGCAAGGCCTGCGTGACCATCAACTGCCCGTCGCTCAATGCCGAACTGATGGAGAGTGAATTGTTCGGCCATACCCGCGGGGCATTTACCGGTGCCAGCGAAAGCACGTTGGGCCGCGTCAACCAAGCGGACGGCGGCACGCTATTCCTCGATGAAATCGGCGATTTCCCCCTGACCTTGCAGCCCAAGCTGCTGCGCTTCATCCAGGACAAGGAATACGAGCGGGTAGGCGACCCAGTTACCCGCCGCGCCGACGTTCGTATTCTCGCCGCGACCAACCTCAACCTTGACGACATGGTGCGCGAGAACCGCTTCCGTGAAGACCTGCTGTACCGCCTCAACGTCATCACCCTGCACCTGCCGCCGCTGCGCGAGCGCAGTGAGGACATCCTGACCCTGGCCGACCGCTTCCTGGCCCGCTTCGTCAAGGAATACTCCCGCCCGGCCCGCGGTTTCAGCGACGAGGCGCGCAGCGCGCTGCTCAACTACCGTTGGCCGGGCAACATCCGCGAACTGCGCAACGTGATCGAACGCGCAAGCATCATCTGCCCACAGGAACGCGTGGAAATCAGCCACCTGGGAATGGGTGAACAACCGGCAGGCAATGCGCCTCGGGTGGGCGCAGCCTTGAGCCTGGACGAGCTGGAACGCGCGCACATCGGCGCGGTGCTGGCTACCAGCGACACCCTCGATCAGGCTGCCAAGACCCTCGGCATCGACGCCTCCACGCTCTACCGCAAGCGCAAGCAGTACAACCTGTGAGGCTGCCAATGAAGCTGCGCACGCGGCTGTTCCTCAGTATCTCGGCCCTGGTGACGGTGGCTCTGCTGGGCTTGTTGCTGGGGTTGGTGAGCGTGCTGCAGATGGCCACGGTGCAGCAGCAGTCAGTGCGCGAAACCACCAACGCGCTGGAAGTGGGCCTGAAGCTGCGGCAGAACCTCGGCGAACAACTGACCCTGCTACTGGACGAAGATACCGCTCGGGACAACCTGCGCCCTCTGCAGGAAAATTTCCAGGAACTGCTCAACCAGGGGCTGGCGCAAGGCGGTGAACGCACCGGCTTCAGCAAGGCCAGCAGCAACTACCAGGCCTTCATCCAGGCCTACCGCGACAGCCCGGCGCCGGCCCGCAGCATGGGCGTGGACCAACCACTGGGCGCGGCATTCAACCAGGTGCGTACCGACCTGATCGATTCACACAAGCAAGCCCTTGATTTCATGACCCGCAGCGAAGAGCGCACCCGTGACCGCGCCTTGCTGGTCAGCGGCGTACTCGGCCTGATGGGGCTGGTGGTGCTGGTGCTCGGTTTCGTCACCGCGCACAACATCGCCCGCCGCTTCGGCCAGCCGATCGAAGCGCTGGCCAAGGCCGCCGACCAGCTCGGCCAAGGTGATTTCGAAATCACCTTGCCGGTCACCCAGGCCATCGAGCTGAACCAGCTGACCCGCCGCTTCGGACTGATGGCCGACGCCCTGCGCAAGCACCAGGCAACCAATGTCGATGAATTGCTGGCTGGCCAGCAGCGTCTGCAGGCTGTGCTCGACAGCATCGACGATGGTTTGCTGATCATCGACCGCCAAGGCCACCTCGAGCACCTCAACCCGGTCGCCCAGCGGCAGTTGGGCTGGAACGACAGCCGGGTCGGCAGAGGCCTGGCCGAGGCCCTGCAGCGCCCGGAGCTGGAGCAACAGCTGCGCCAGGTGCTGCGCGGCGGCAGCCTGGATCGGCCACCGGAAGACCTGAGCATCGAGGTCGATGAAGAATCTCGCCTGCTGACCTACAGCCTGACCCCTGTCAGTCATCCGCAAGGGCCGATTTTGGGCGCGGTGATGGTCTTGCACGATGTCACCGAACAGCGCGCCTTCGAACGGGTGCGCAGTGAGTTCGTGTTGCGTGCTTCCCATGAATTACGCACACCGGTCACAGGCATGCACATGGCATTCGGCCTTCTACGCGAGCGGTTGAAGTTCCCGTCCGAGGCTCGCGAAAGCGATCTGCTGGAGACCATCGGCGAAGAAATGCAGCGCCTGACCCAACTGATCAACGACCTGCTCAACTTCTCACGCTACCAGAGCGGCCTACAGAAGCTCGAACTTGCCCCATGCAGCATCGACGAACTGCTCGACAGGGCGCAGGCACGCTTCAGCGAACAGGCCGCCAACAAGCAGATCGAACTGATCAAAGCCCTGGAGCCACCGCTGCCGCGTATCCAGGCCGACGTGTCGCAACTCGATCGGGTGCTGGACAACCTGCTGCACAACGCCATCCGCCATACCGCCAGTGGCGGACGCATCCGCCTGCAAGCGCGGCGGCACGCAGAGCGGGTGATCATCAGTATCGAGGACAATGGTGAAGGCATTGCCTACGGGCAGCAGGGGCGGATCTTCGAACCGTTCGTACAGGTGGGGCGCAAGAAAGGTGGCGCCGGGTTGGGGCTGGCACTGTGCAAGGAGATCGTACAGTTGCATGGCGGGCGCATGGGCGTGTTTTCCCGGCCAGGGCAGGGCACACAGTTCTACATGGCCCTGCCAGCCTGACTTTACCCGTGCTCACGGCTCATCATCGATCCGCGCCCTCCGTGGTTGCCGGCCACGGGTTACCAGCTCGGCGAACTGCCGGGCATTGAGCGGATGGGCAAATAGCCAGCCCTGCCCATAATTCACGCCCTCGCTGTTGAGCAGCACCGCCTGCGCCTCGCACTCGATGCCTTCGGCAATCACCCGCAGGTGCAGGTCATGGGCCATGCGAATGATGTGCGGCGCCACTCCGCTGCTGGCGGCGTCGTGCCCCAGAGCGTCGATGAACGCCTTGTCGATCTTCAGGCAGTCCACCGGCAAGGTCTGCAGGTAGGCCAGGCTGCAATAGCCCGTGCCGAAATCGTCGATCAGCACCTGGTGCCCGACCGCACGCAGGGCTTGCAGGTTATCCCGCGCCACCACCACGTCGATCAGCCCGCGTTCGGTGACTTCAAAGGCAATCTGGCTGGCAGCGACGCGGTGAAGCGCCAGAAGCCGCGCTGCCACCCGGCCAATGCGCGGCACCATCACATCGCAGGCCGCCAGGTTCACCGAGATATAAAGATTGCGATGTGAGCGCAGCAGCTGGCCAAGCTGCTCAAGCACGCGCTGCAGCACGAAATCGGTGATCTGGCGGATCTGCCCGGTGTTTTCCGCCAGTGGAATGAACAGGTCCGGGCTGGTCAGCGAGCCATCCGGGCGGCGCCAGCGCACCAGGGCCTCGGCACCTACACAGCGACGGCTGTCGAGCTCGATGATCGGTTGATACAGCACCTGCAACTCGCCCCGGCGCAGGGCATTCTGCAGTTCAGAACTCATCGAACGCCGCTGCAGGATCAGCTGCAGCACCAGCCAACCGATGCAGCAGGCCGCCAGCACACTGCCTGGGAACAGCAGCCAAAGCATGCCGTTCATGCGCAAGGGCAGGCTGGCCCGCGGTGCAATCAGCACCAGTTGGTAGTCCGGCGACTTGGTCGGCATGCGATAGACCAGCCGATCGCGCAGCTCGAACAAGGCCTTCTGGCTGGGCGGTGGCCAGCCACTGGTCGGTGGCCAGGCCTGGGGCGGGCCCAGCACAGGGATTGCACGGGTGCCGTTATCCAGCACCACCAACAGACTGCCGCCCGGTGGCAGGTCGACCACGTCGGTCAGGTGCCCACGTGAGGTGGAAACCAGGAAGTTACCCCGCGCCAGCATCAAGGCAGCGAGGTTTTCGTTGGGTTCAGTGGTGGTATTAAGCCAGTAGCTATAGGTCGGGCCCTGGATATCCGGCGCACGCGTTGGCACGAAAGCCCTGGCTCCACCCCGGTTGGAGCAGGCGACATTGGCATCCACATAGGCGGCTTCATAGATGAAGCGCGAACCCAGGCCAACCTGCTGCAACACCGAAATCATCGCTGGGCTGCAGCCGCGCAGCGACTGCGCCTGCAGTTCGTCGACGCCCTCGCGCAACTGGCCGAACACCTGCTCCAGGCGGTCGAGAAAGCGTTCGCCCTGGGCGTTCATCTGCGCGCTCTCACTTTCCTTCATCTGCTGCAGTGCAATGCCGATGCTGGCGGTCAGCAATACCGCTGCGCTGGCCAACGCTGCCAGAGAGGCCAGCATCCAGGGGCGGTAAAAAAATTGGCGCAACGCAGAAATCAGGGCAGACATGGGCAGCATCCAGTTGATTAACAAGGTATAGCAACTGGAATGAGAATCGGCTCTGCCGTTTGGCGCCCGAATGCGATTCGCGCTATCGCATGCGATTGAGCACCGATAGCATGGCTGCGGTCTGCGCGTCCGGCATGCCGTCGAAACGCTGTGGGCGGAAGTGCATCTGGAAGGCGGCGATGACGTTGCGCGTGGCCACATCCAGCTGCCCGGTCTGCTCGATGGCATAACCAAAGCGCGCCAATTCCTGCTGGTACCAGCCGATGGTCGGTGGGTTGACGTTGAAATAGGCCAGCTGGCGCGCTACGGCATTGGCTTCAGGCCAGACGCCGAGGCCTGCATCCGCCAGACGCTTCCAGGGGAACAACGGGCCTGGGTCGAGCTTGCGCGCGGGGGCGATGTCGCTGTGCCCGATGATGTGCCGCGGCTCGATGTTATTGCGCTTGACGATGTCCTTGAGCAAAGCGATCAACGACTGGATCTGCGCCTCGCTGTAGGGGTACCAGACGCGTCCATTAGCAGTATCGTCGAACCCCGGGTTGACGATTTCGATGCCGATGGAGCTGGAATTCAGCCAGGTGCGCCCCTGCCACTGGCTCTCACCGGCATGCCAGGCGCGACGGTTCTCGTCGACCAGCTGGTAGATCGTGCCTGGGCCGTCGCCGATCAGGTAATGGGCGCTGACTTCACCATGGGTCAGCAACGCGAGTGAGCGCTCCAGAGAGGCGTTGGTGTAGTGCAGGACGACGAACTGGATACGGTTGTCCTGGTTGGCCGAAGGGTGGTTGCGGTCGATGCGCAGGCCGGTCGAGCAACCGGCCAACGTCAAAAGCAGCAATGCGGATAGCAACGCTTTCATGGGAAAAGCCAAGGCAATGTTGGTAATGCAATAGGATAACGGATACTGACGTATCAGACTTATCCTTGCTCCACCCGGTTTCTTCCTGAGTCCTTGGCCCGATAGAGTGCAGCGTCAGCCCGTTTCAGCACTTGGTCGCCACGCTCGCCTGAGCGGAAGGCACTCAATCCGATAGAGGTGGTGATCACCACGCGTTCGCCCTTGAAGTGGAACGGGCAGGCCTCGATTGCCGCGCGTAGCGCCTCGGCGACCTGGGCAGCGGCTGCAGGGGACGTCTGCGGCAGCAACAGCACGAACTCTTCGCCGCCGAACCGGGCGATGAAATCACGTGCGCGCAGGCGCTTGCGCAGCTGGTCGGCAACGATCTTCAGCACCTTGTCACCGGCCAGGTGGCCGTAACTGTCATTGATGCGCTTGAAGTGGTCCAGGTCGAGGATTGCCATGGCCAGGTGACCGCCGCTTTCCTGCCAGTCGAGCATTTCCCGCTCAACTTGCTCGGTCCAGGCAGCGCGATTGGGCAAGCCCGTCAGCGGGTCAATCAGCGCCTTCTGCCGCTGTTCCTCCAGATGTTCACGATAGCCAAGCGCTTCCTGCTCCATGCTGGCGACCCGCTCGGCCAGGCCCTGCAGGCGCCCGGCCAGCTCCTGCTCGCGGCGGTCACGCTCATGCTGGTGCTCGTCCATGGTGCCAAGCAGTGTTTCGAGGCGGTTTTCCAGGATGTGCTTGAGGCTGTCCACATCCACGGCGCCCTGCACGCTGCTTTGCAGACCATCGACCTGTTCGCGCAGCTGGCTGTCCAGCTCACGCGCGGCGGAACTGTTGTCGGCATGGCCGGCGCTGGCTTCGTGCAGGTGGCTCTGGAAGCTGTCGAGGCGTTCGTTGAGCTGCTGCAGGTAAGTCTCGAACTCGTGCTGCCCGCTATCGGTAATCGCCAGCATGAGCACGGCCAGGTCATCGAGGACCGGGATCAGTTCGTACCAGTTCAGCCCCCGCGCCACCCTCTCGCGCATTTCCAGGGCCTGGGCCTTGTGCCGTTCCGGCAGGCTGAGGTCGTCAAGCAGACCGATCAGGGTCTGCTCGATGTGAGCTGCGACCTGGCTGTACGGCGGCTCCACCGCATCGGGAAGGGAGTAGGGGCCGTCCTCACCGAATACCTCTTCGAGTGTGGCCGGAACCGGGGCCGTCGGCTGCTCTGGCTCCATCTGCAGGACGGGCGCCTCATCTGCCTGCAGCTCATCTTCCGGCTGGGCTACTCCCGGTTGTTCAACGGTGTGTGGCTCTGCAATCAACTCCGGCTGGGCAGCATGAGCAACTTCCTCTGCCTCCGGGGCAGACTCGGCGCCAGCCAGAGGTTGCAGCTCATCCGCATCACGCAGCGGCAAGTCCACCAGCACAGGCCCATCCGGCTGCGGCTGAGCTTCAGACGGCGCAGCTTCAGGTGCGGGTTGCGCAGACTGAGCGGCCTCTGGCTGAAGCTCGTTGTCACGGTTACCGAACAAGCGCTGCAGTAAGCCCGGCCGGGCCTCGTCATCCGACTTGCTCAGCGATGAAAGGGCGCGACCTTGCAGGCCACTGAGCTCACCCAGCAGCGGCGGTAACTCACGTGACTGGGCGACCCCACCATCGAGCTTTTTCGCCAGCTTTTTCAGCGGCCGGGCAACTTCACCGGGCAGCGGCAAGCCTTGAAGCTGGGTAACCAGTGCATTCAGGGCATCGCTGACCTGATTCATGCGGGTTTCCCGGCGCTGCTCGGAGTCCAGCACCGCCTTTTCCAGGCGCGGGATCAACCCGGCCAGGCCGGCGTCCATGTTGTCGCTGCGGATGACCTCGCGCATTTCCTTCATGTACTGGTCGACAACCTTGTCGCTACCTTCGGCCGCCAAGGTGCTGCGCACCAGGCCACGGCGCAGCAGGTCGAGGCGCGCGTTCCAGCGGCGTTCGAGCTTTTCCTGCTGTTCGATGCTTTTTAAGTATTTTTCTTTCCAGCGCTCGGCTTCTTCGGTCATGCCTGGATCCGCATCGGGTAATGCATCTGTGGGCTGTGTAATTACACGCTGTCGGCGCGCATCTCGAACACTTGAGGGCTTGCCGCGCTTTGGCTGATCTAGCTCAAGACCGGCAGCGTATCCACAGTCAGTGCATCAGGCAATCGGATCTCTACCGCAACGGGAAGATGGTCGGAAATCGGCTGCGCCAGCACCTCGACCCGCTCCAGGGTCAGGCTTGGGCTGAGCAGGATGTGGTCCAGGCAGCGCTGCGGGCGCCAGCTGGGGAAGGTGGCTTCGACCTGCGGTGCGATCAGGCCCAGATCGCGAAGGGGCGAATGCTCGAGCAGATCGGTGGCGTGGGTGTTCATATCGCCCATGAGCACCTGGTGACGGTAGCCGCCGATCAATTCGCGAATGTAGCCCAGTTGAAGGGCGCGAGTCTTGGCACCCAGGGCCAGGTGCATCATGACCACGATCAGCGCATCCTCACCCTCGCCAAAACGCACCAGGATCGCACCACGGCCGGCCGGGCCGGGCAGCGGGTGATCTTCGAGCAGTTGTGGCTTGATGCGGCTAAGCACGCCATTGCTGTGCTGGGCAAACCGCCCGAGGTTGCGATTGAGCTGCTGGTACCAGTAAGGGAAGGAGCCCAGCTGGGCCAGGTGCTCCACTTGGTTGACGTAGCCTGAACGCAGGCTGCCGCCATCGGCCTCCTGCAGGGCCACCAGGTCGAAATCATTGAGCAGCTGGCCGATTTTCTGCAGGTTGCCGGCCCGCCCGGTGTGCGGCAGCAGGTGCTGCCAGCTGCGGGTCAGGTAATGCCGGTAGCGCTCCGTGCTGATACCCACCTGGATGTTGAAGCTGAGCAGCCGCAGACGACCATCCTCGGGCAGGCCAGGGGCCTGCAGGTGATGCTCGTTGACCTGCGGCTGATGCAGGCCAATGCCACGCGCGGTTCTGAAGCGGCGCATGGGGTACGCCGCTTACTTAGCGGCGCGCTCCTTGGCGATCAGTTGGTCAGCAACGTTCAGTACCCCTTCCGGCCCGCCGGCGGTGCCCAGGTCGAAGCGGTACTTGCCGTTGACCACCATGCTCGGTACGCCGGTAATTTCGTACTTCTTAGCCAGTTCCTTGGCCTGGTTGACCTGACCCTTGATGGCGAACGAGTTGAAGGTGGCGAGGAACTTGTCCTTGTCGACACCCTGGGTAGCAAGGAAGTCGGCCATGTCTTTCGGGTCGGTCAGGCGCTTGCGCTGGTTCTGGATGGCGTCGAACACCGCGGCGTGAACCTTGTGCTCGACACCCATGGCTTCGAGGGTCAGGAACATCTGGCCGTGGGCGTCCCATGGGCCACCGAACATGGCCGGTACGCGCTTGAAGTTGACGTCCTTGGGCAGTTTATCCACCCATGGGTTGATGGTTGGCTCGAAGTGATAGCAGTGAGGGCAGCCGTACCAGAACAGCTCGACCACTTCGATCTTGCCTGGCTGGGATACCGGAACAGGGTTGCTCAGCTCGATGTATTCCTTGCCGGCAGTGGCAGGCTCTGCGGCCTGGACGGCAGTCATACCGAAGACGCTGGCAGCGACCAGCGCGGCGCTGAGAATCAGTTTACGCATGCTTTACTCCTGAGCATTCATTGGTCGCCTCGACGCGACCAGTATTGAGACCGGTGGCGAAGGGCCCGAGTTCTGTAGTGTACCGGCTGCGGACAGAAAAAAGGGCGGTCCGCGCCGCCCTTTCATCTTTAGCGTTTCAGCATTAACCGAATGTTAATGCAGGCCCTGGATGTAGCTGGCCAGCGCTTCGATCTCATGGTTGCTCAGCTTGCCGGCGATGGTGCGCATGGTCATCGCATCGCCGTCGTTGGTGCGGTTGCCTTCGCGGAAGTCGGTGAGCTGCTTGGTCACGTACTGCGAATGCTGGCCGCCCAGGTGCGGGAAGCCGGCGAGGGCGATACCTGCGCCGTTGGGCGAGTGGCAACCGGTACAGGCAGGCATGCCTTTCTCAAGATTGCCGCCATTGAACAGCGCGCGGCCGCGCTCGACCAGCTTGGGATCGGCGGCACCAACGCTGCCTTTCTGGCTGGAGAACCAGGCGGCGATATCGGCCAGGTCCTGGTCACTGAAGTTGGCCAGCATGCCGGTCATTTCCAGCACGGTGCGTTTGCCCGACTTGATGTCGTGCAATTGTTTTTCCAGATATCTCTGGCCCTGGCCGGCCAGTTTCGGGAAGTTCGGCGCCAGGCTGTTGCCGTCGGGGTTGTGGCAGGCACCACAGACGGCTGTCTTGGCCTGGCCGGCGGCGGCATCGCCTTTGATGGGTTCCGCAGCAGTGGCCGCACCTGCGACACCCAGGGTCAACAGCAGACTCACGACTAGTTTGTTCATCAGCTAATCCAACACGGCTAAGGGTGAAATGTTATGTATCGGGACTGCCGCTCATCCAAAGGATGACCAAACGGTAGTCCTCGGCACTGCAGTCCATGCACAATCCACGCGGCGGCATAGCCTTGAAACCCTGGGTAACATGCACCACCAGTTGCTCCATGCCTTGCGCCAGCCTTGGCTCCCAAGCTGCCGGGTCACCCTTCTTGGGTGCCTGTGGCAACTGCCCGGCGTGACAGGCCGCACACGTGCGGTTGTACAACGCCTCGGGATCCTGTGTAGCCTGTGCGCTGTAAAACGGCAGGAACATACCGACAGCTAGCAACCATTTCGCCATGCGAAACGACCTGACAGGGTTGGGGGACGCGCTGCGTTCTGATGCGCGAGCTATTGTTCGACACCCCATGCACATTCCCCTTCGCTGGGAGAATGAGCACACAAAAACTGGGGCATTATATACTTCCGCCATCCAAACGGAAACGACACCGCTTGCCGGCCTAGGCTTTGGCAACACCCACATCGGAAATCCCATGCAAGTCAATAACCCCATCCTCGGCCTCTGCCAGAGAGCCAAATTCGCCCTCAGCGCTGCCAAGGTCGAACAATGCCCGGACGACCAGGGTTACGAGGTGGCTTTCGCCGGCCGTTCCAACGCCGGCAAATCCAGCGCCCTCAATACCCTGACTCATGCCAGCCTGGCGCGTACCTCGAAAACCCCAGGGCGCACCCAACTGTTGAATTTCTTCAGTCTGGACGATGAACGGCGTTTGGTCGACCTGCCGGGCTACGGATATGCAAAAGTCCCGATTCCGCTCAAGCAACACTGGCAGAAGCACCTGGAGGCCTACCTGGGCAGCCGTGATTGCCTGAAAGGCATCATTTTGATGATGGATGTGCGTCACCCGATGACCGACTTCGACAAGATGATGCTCGACTGGGCCAAGGCCAGCGGCATGCCGATGCATATCCTGCTGACCAAGGCCGACAAGCTGACCCACGGTGCGGGCAAGAACACCTTGCTCAAGGTGCAGTCGGAGATTCGCAAGGGGTGGGGTGACGCGGCGACCATCCAGCTGTTCTCGGCGCCCAAGCGTCTGGGCCTGGAAGAGGCCTACCGGGTGCTGGCGGGCTGGATGGAGCTGGAAGACAAGCCGGTAGCTTGACCCGTAATCCGGTCCCTGTGGGCTGTCCACAGGGGCCGATACCTGAATTGCGGGCAAAAAAAACCCCGGACTTCGTATGGGGAGGGGGAAGTTCGGGGTTCAAGTCTGGACCGCTAGGGCGGGGTCCAGGTATCTGCCAACACTTAACACAACATAGGAGCATCGAAAGGCTTCACCAGCCATTCAGTTACTCTGAGTCCCGCTTCACCGGTTTAGTTCCGGAGCCCTCAAAACTATTTGCGATAGTTTCATGAAACTCCCGAACTAATGGCATCGAGCCATGCCAGGATCCGCGTGACTACGCCGCAGATCCTACACACCTTTCCCAGCTCAATCAGTGAGCTTCGTCCCAATTCGAACCAACACCTGCTTCGACCACCAGCGGAACATCCAGTTGCGCGGCGCGGCTCATCTGGGTGCGGATTTCATCTTTCACATGGTCCACCAGGTCTTCACGTACTTCCAGCACCAGTTCGTCGTGCACCTGCAGGATCACCCGTGCATCCAGGCCGCTCTCGCTCAGCCAGTTGTCGACGTTGACCATGGCGCGCTTGATGATGTCGGCGGCGGTGCCCTGCATCGGCGCGTTGATCGCCGTGCGCTCGGCGCCCTTGCGTAGTGCCGGGTTCTTGGCGTTGATGTCTGGCAGGTAGAGGCGGCGGCCGAACAGGGTTTCAACGAAGCCTTGCTCGGCTGCCTGGGCGCGGGTGCGTTCCATGTAGGCCAGCACGCCCGGGTAACGGGCGAAGTAACGGTCGATGTAATCCTGCGACTGCTTGCGGTCGACGCCAATCTGCTTGGCCAGGCCGAACGCACTCATGCCGTAGATCAGGCCGAAGTTGATTGCCTTGGCGCTGCGGCGCTGGTCGGTGGTGACGTCTTCCAGCGCCACGCTGAACACTTCCGCTGCCGTCGCGCGGTGCACGTCCAGGTTGTTGCGGAAGGCATGCAGCAGGCCTTCGTCCTTGGCCAAATGGGCCATGATGCGCAGTTCGATCTGCGAATAGTCCGCCGCCAGCAGCTTGTAGCCGGGGCTGGCAATGAAGGCCTGGCGAATGCGCCGACCCTCGGCGGTGCGAATCGGGATGTTCTGCAAGTTCGGGTCGCTGGACGACAGGCGCCCGGTGGCGGCCACGGCCTGCTGGTAGGACGTGTGGATCCGCCCGGTACGCGGGTTGATCTGCCCTGGCAGCTTGTCGGTGTAGGTGCTCTTGAGCTTGCTCAGGCTGCGGTACTGCATCAGCACCTCGGGCAGCGGGTAACCCTGCTCGGCAAGTTCGTCGAGCACCGCTTCGGCGGTGGAGGGCTGGCCCTTGGCGGTCTTGCTCAGTACCGGCATGCCCAGCTTGTCATAGAGGATCGCCCCCAGTTGCTTGGGCGAACCGAGGTTGAACTCTTCACCGGCCAGCGCGTAGGCACGCTGCTCCAGTTCGGCCATCTTCACGCCCAGCTCACCACTTTGCACCTGCAGCAACGCGGCATCGACCAGCGCACCCTGGCGCTCGATCTTGGCCAGCACCGGCACCAGCGGCATCTCGATGCCCATCAGTACTGGCTGCACGCTCGGTGTCTGCGCCAGACGCGCCTGCAGCGCGTGGTGCAGGCGCAGGGTGATGTCGGCGTCCTCGGCGGCATAAGGGCCGGCCTTGTCCAGGTCGATCTGGTTGAAGGTCAGCTGCTTGGCACCCTTGCCGGCGATGTCCTCGAACGCAATGGTGGTGTGGTCGAGGTACTTCAGCGCCAGGCTGTCCATGTCATGACGGGTGGCGGTGGAATTGAGCACGTACGACTCGAGCATGGTGTCGTAGGCCACGCCCCGCATCTCGATGGCGGGCGAGTTGTTGGCGAGGATGTTGATGTCGTACTTGGCGTTCTGCCCGACCTTGGCCTTGGCCGGGTCTTCCAGCAGCGGCTTCAGCGCCAGCAGCACAGCCTCGCGGTCCAGCTGGGCCGGGGCGCCCTCGTAGTCGTGGGCCAGGGGCACATAGGCCGCTTCATGGGGCTCGACGGCGAACGACAGGCCCACCAGCTGTGCCTGTTGGGCGTCCAGGCTGGTGGTCTCGGTGTCGAAGGCGAACAGCGGCGCCTGGCGCAGCTTCTCCAGCCAGGCGTCGAAGCGCGCCTGGTCAAGGATGGTCTCGTACTTGGGCTCGACCTTGGCGGCCGGCGCTTCGACCACGGGGGCGACATCGCCGGCCCTAGTGGCATCGCGCTGCACATCGGCAATCCAGCTCTTGAATTCCATTTCGGTGTACAGCGCCAGCAGCGCCTCGCGGTCTGGCTCGCCGCAAACCAGCGCCTCGACCTCGACATCCAGCGGCACGTCGCACTTGATGGTGGCCAGTTCGTAAGACAGGAACGCCGCGTCGCGGTGCTCTTCGAGCTTCGCCGGCAGGGTCTTGGCCCCGCGGATGGCCAGGGTCGGCACCTTGTCGAGGTTGGCGTACAGGTCGCTGAGGCCGCCGCCGATTCCGGTCAGCAGGCCAACTGCGGTTTTCTCGCCAACGCCAGGCACGCCCGGGATATTGTCGACCTTGTCACCCATCAGGGCGAGGAAGTCGATGATGTGTTCAGGGCCAACGCCGAATTTTTCGTGCACGCCGGCCACGTCCAGCACACTGCCGGTCATGGTGTTGACCAAGGTCACGTGGCCGTCCACCAGCTGCGCCATGTCCTTGTCGCCGGTCGAGATGATCACCGGCCGGCCCTGGGTCGCGCTGCTGCGGGCGAGGGTGCCGATCACGTCATCGGCCTCGACGCCTTCAACGCACAGCAAGGGGTAGCCCAGCGCCCGGACGCTGGCGTGCAGCGGCTCGACCTGCACGCGCAGGTCATCGGGCATGCTCGGGCGGTTGGCCTTGTATTCGGCGAACATCGCGTCGCGGAAGGTCCCGCCCTTGGCGTCGAAGACCACCGCGAACAGGCTGTCGGGGTATTGCTTGCGCAGGCTCTTGAGCATGTTCAGCACACCCTTGACCGCGCCGGTCGGCATGCCCTTGGACGTGGTCAGCGGCGGCAGCGCATGGAAGGCGCGGTAGAGGTAGGAGGAACCGTCCACCAGGACGAGAGGCGCTTGGCTCATGAGCAGAATCAACCTTTTCGGCGGGTCCGGAGCTAGAATAGCCGGATCAATGACGACAAAGGGACTAGGTTATCATGCGTACACTCAATCGCTTGTTACTGCTGGGCCTGCTGGCAACCATGCCGGTCGTCACCCTCGCGGCGGACGAGGCGCCATCGGCAGATCCCGATGTCACCATTCGCACGGAAGGCGATAAAACCATCCAGGAATACCGGCAAAACGGCTTCCTGTATGCGATCAAGATCACGCCGAAAAACGGCAAGCCGTATTTCCTGGTCCGCGCCGATGGCTCAGATGGCAATTTCATTCGATCCGACCAGCCGGACATGTTGATACCGTCCTGGAAGATCTTCGAGTGGTAATCTGACGCGCGCACCGTTCACATCAACCCGGCACTTCCCGGCGGAAGTGCCCGTATGGGCATTTTTTCATCATGTCAGTCTTCACCCCCGTGACCCGGCCTGAGCTGGAAACCTTTCTGGCGCCGTACGAGCTGGGCCGTCTGCTCGACTTCCAGGGCATTGCCGCCGGTACCGAAAACAGCAACTTCTTCGTCAGCCTCGAACAGGGTGAGTTCGTCTTGACGCTGGTCGAGCGCGGGCCGGTCGAGGACATGCCGTTCTTCATCGACCTGCTTGACGTGCTGCACGACGCCAACATGCCGGTGCCCTACGCCCTGCGTGATCGTGACGGCAATGCCCTGCGCGAGCTGTGCGGCAAGCCGGCCTTGCTGCAGCCGAGGCTGTCGGGCAAGCACATCAAGGCGCCGAACCCCCAGCACTGCGCCCAGGTGGGCGAGCTGCTGGCGTACATTCACCTGGCCACCCGCGAACGCATCATCGAGCGCCGCACCGACCGTGGCCTGGACTGGATGCTGGCATCGGGTGCCGAAATGCTGCCGCGCCTGAGCCCTGAGCAGGCTGGGCTGCTGCAACCGGCGCTGGACGAAATCACCGCGCACAAGGCGCAGATCCTGGCCTTGCCGCGTGCCAACCTGCACGCCGACCTGTTCCGCGACAACGTGATGTTCGAAGGCACCCACCTGACCGGTGTCATCGACTTCTACAACGCTTGTTCCGGGCCGATGCTGTATGACATCGCCATCACCGTGAACGACTGGTGCCTGGATGACCACGGTGCGATCGATGTGCCGCGCGCACAGGCACTGCTGGGGGCCTATGCGGCTCTGCGGCCGTTTACCGCTGCCGAAGCCGAGCTGTGGCCGGAGATGTTGCGGGTAGGCTGCGTGCGCTTCTGGCTGTCGCGCCTGATTGCCGCAGAATCATTTGCCGGGATGGATGTGATGATCCATGACCCGAGCGAGTTCGAGGTGCGCCTGGCGCAGCGCCAGCAGGTGGCCTTGCACCTGCCGTTCGCTCTCTGAACCCAGCTGCGGTCGCTTTTGTAGGAGCGGCCTTGTGTCGGGAAGGGGCTGCAAAGCAGCCCCAGCAATCTATGCCTTGACGCTCGAAACCTGGGGCCGCTACGCGGCCCTTTCGCGACACAAGGCCGCTCCTACAAGGGCCGTGCCTCGCCTTAGAGTTGCTCCAGGCAGCCTGCGAGGTCACCACCGAGCTTCTCGAGCAAACGCTCGTAGCCCTTGGCATCCACCGGGTCAGTACCACCCAGGGCATCCAGCTCCGCCAAGCGCACCGGCAGCCCGGCCGTCAGTGTCTCGGCCAGGCGCGGGCGCAGCGGTGGCTCGCTGAACACACAGGTCTTGCCCACTTCCTGCAAGCGCTTGCGCATCGCGGCCACATGCTGCGCCCCCGGCTGCACCTCGGACGCCACACTGAACACGCCAGTGTGCTGCAGGCCGTAGGCCGACTCGAAGTAGTCGAACGCCTCGTGGAACACGAAGTAGGGCTTACCGGCGATCCCGGCAACTCGCGCCTTGATCCGCGCATCCATACCATCCAGACGCTCGCTGAAGGCTTTCAGGTTGCTCTGGTAGCGCGGCGCATTGGCCGGGTCGGCCGTTGCCAGGTCAGCCGCCATCTTCGCCGCGATCACCCGGGCATTGACTGACGACAGCCACAGGTGCGCATCCAGGCTGCCCGGGCGGTGATCGTGGTCATGGTCGTCGTGGTCCGCCTCTTCATGGGAATGGCTGTCCTCACCAAAGTGGCGCAATTTCATGCCTGAAAGCGACTGTACGGCCACCGTCGGTTTGCTGCGGCTGGCGAGCACCCGCGGCAGGAAGTTCTCCATGTCCGGGCCGATCCAGTACAGCAGGTCGGCGTCGCCGACCTTGCGCACGTCGGACGGGCGCAGGGCGTAGTGGTGCGGCGAAGCGCCCGGCGGCAGCAGCACGTCCGGTTTGCCCACGCCATCCTGCACGGCGGCGGCAATCTGCTGCAGGGGTTTGATACTGGTCAGCACACGCACGTCGGCCTGCGCCGAACAGGCGATGAAAGCGACAAATAGCACAAGGAATCGGGACACGATGAATACTCGACTCGTCAGAAACAGGTAACATAATAACGTCTCCATCCAGAACCGTCGCTGCCCATGTCCATCACGCCGCTGGCTCACCGTCCCCACGATCATTCCCATTGCGTGCACAGCGCCTTGTCCGAAGCCGATGCCTTGTGCACGCGCCAGGGCCTGCGCCTGACCGCACTGCGCCGGCGTGTGCTGGAGCTGGTGTGGCAGAGTCACAAGCCGCTGGGCGCCTACGACATCCTTGCCGTGCTCAGCGAACAGGACGGCCGCCGCGCAGCACCACCCACCGTGTACCGCGCCTTGGACTTCCTGCTGGAAAACGGCCTGGTACACCGCATTGCCTCGCTCAACGCCTTCATCGGCTGCAGCCACCCGGAGCACGCGCACCAGGGCCAGTTCCTGATCTGCCGCGTATGCCACGTGGCCATCGAGCTGGAGCAGGACAGCATCAGCGATGCCATCATCAACAGCGCCAAGGGCGTGGGCTTCAGCGTCGAAACCCAGACGGTGGAAATCGTCGGCCTGTGCGCCAACTGCCGGAGCGCAGCATGAGCGACGCCCTGATCCGCCTCGAGCAGGTCGGTGTCAGCTTTGGTGGCGAAGCGGTGCTCGACAGCATCGACTTGTCGGTGGCACCCGGCCAGATCGTCACCCTGATCGGCCCCAACGGTGCCGGCAAGACCACCCTGGTGCGCGCCGTGCTCGGGCTGCTCAAGCCACACCGTGGCAAGGTCTGGCGCAAGCCGAAGCTGCGTATCGGCTACATGCCGCAAAAGATTCAGGTGGACGCCACGCTGCCGCTGTCCGTACTGCGCTTCTTGCGTTTGGTGCCCGGGGTAGATCGCGCAGCTGCCTTGTCGGCACTGCAGGAAGTGGGTGCCGAACAAGTCATCGACAGCCCGATCCAGACCATTTCCGGTGGCGAGATGCAGCGCGTGCTGCTGGCCCGTGCGCTGCTGCGCGAGCCGCAGCTGCTGGTGCTCGACGAGCCGGTTCAAGGTGTCGACGTGGTCGGCCAGACCGAGCTGTACAACCTGATCACCCGCCTGCGCGACCGCCACGGGTGCGGCGTGCTGATGGTCTCCCACGACCTGCACCTGGTGATGAGCGCCACCGACCAGGTGGTCTGCCTGAACCGCCACGTGTGCTGCTCGGGCCACCCCGAGCAAGTCAGCAACGACCCGGCCTTTGTCGAGCTGTTTGGCCAGAACGCCCCGAGCCTGGCTGTATATCACCACCATCACGACCACAGCCACGACCTGCACGGCTCGGTCGTCGCCCCTGGCGCCCATGTTCACGGAGAGCACTGCAAGCATGGCTGATTTTCTTCTTTACGCCTTGCTTGCGGGACTTTCCCTGGCAGTGGTAGCGGGTCCGCTCGGCTCGTTCGTGGTGTGGCGGCGCATGGCGTATTTCGGCGATACCTTGTCCCACGCCGCGCTGCTCGGCGTGGCGATGGGCTTCGTGCTCGATGTCAGCCCAGCCCTGGCAGTGACCGTGGGCTGCCTGCTGCTGGCAATTCTGCTGGTGACCTTGCAGCAACGCCAACCACTGGCCTCCGATACCCTGCTCGGCATCCTCGCCCCCAGCACCCTGTCGCTGGGCCTGGTGGTACTGAGCTTCATGCATGATGTGCGCATCGACCTGATGGCCTACCTGTTCGGCGACCTGCTGGCCATCAGCACCACCGACCTGGCGTGGATCCTGGGCGGCAGCGCGTTGGTCCTGCTGCTGCTCGCCGCGCTGTGGCGGCCATTGCTGGCCATCACCGTGCACGAAGAACTGGCCATGGTCGAAGGCCTGCCGGTAGCGGGCCTGCGCATGGCGCTGATGCTGCTGATTGCCGTGGTCATTGCCGTGGCCATGAAGATCGTCGGCGTGCTACTGATAACCTCGCTGCTGATCATTCCCGCCGCTGCGGCACAGCGCCACGCCCGCTCGCCAGAGCAGATGGCACTGGGCGCCAGCCTGCTCGGCATTACCGCCGTATGCGGCGGCCTGGCCATGTCCTGGTTCAAGGACACCCCGGCCGGGCCATCGATCGTGGTCTGCGCGGCGGTGCTATTCTTGCTGAGCCTGGCCCTACCAAAACGCTGAAAACCGGGGTGCACAGAGTTGCACCCTGCAACCTTTTCACCGGTAAAGGGTCTGTAAGACTTATTTTCGAGCGTGCGCACCTGGGTGTAGACTTGCTCGCTTTTTGCGCAAATAGAGAGTCGCAGGAATGAAGCCGTTCGCATCCCGTTATCTGCTTGTTGCCGCGTTTTCCCTGTTCCTGGCTGCGTGCTCCAGCGCGCCGGTCGAGCAGGCCGATGCACCTGCCCAAGCCGATGCCTGGCAGCAGCTGCAACAGAGTATCGCCAGCAACGAGCTGGCCACCGCCGAAGACCAGCTGGCTGCCCTGCAGGCGCAGTCGCCAGATGACGCGCGTCTGGAGCAAAACCAGCGCCAGCTGGCCGAGGCCTACTTGAAGCGCAGCCAGGTCGTGCTGCAGAAAGGCGACGTCAATGCTGCTGCCACCGCGCTGGCCCGGGCCCGGGCGCTGATGCCGCAGGCACCGGCCGTAACTGGCGGCGATGCCGTGACCCAGGCACGCAAAGCCGAGCTGGAGAAGGCCGAAGCGGCCTTGAAGGCAGCTGAGGCCAAGCCCCAGGCGCGGGTGATCGACCCGACGGCGCCGAGCACGGTGATTGCGCTGAAGACCACCGACATCCGGGCGATGCGTCGCCAGCTCGATGAGATTGCCAAGGACGTGGTCAATTACCAGTGTGACGTGGTGTTCCAGGTGCCGCGTACTCAGGATGCACCTTGGCTGAAGAATCTGCTGGAGAAGCGCGTGCATAAGCTCGACAGCGGGTTCCAGCTGAAGCAGAAGCATGAGATTCAGCGGTCGATGCCGGCGCAGGTGGTACTGATCCCGCATCAGCGTTGAATGCTTCGCGGCCAAGCCCGCTCCCACAGGTACAGCGCCAGCCTCGAGGCTTGCATAGAACCTGTGGGAACGGGCTTGCCCGCGAAGAGGCCCTATCAGGCCGGCACCGATTCTGCTGCCGCCTCCCGCTCCCACACCCGATGCCCTTCAACCGCTTTGACAAAGGCATCCACGGCCTTCTGCTCATCCCCAAGCAGCAATCCCTTGTCTTCCTTGAGCCCCAGGCTATTCAACAGGTCTTTGGTCAACACCATCGCCTTGAGATGCTTGTAGCCCTCGAGCAGGAAGTGCTTCGCCAACCCGCTGGCAGCCAACGGCTTGTCCACCCCCTTGGGCACGACGATCCCGTCGAACATGATGGACGGCATCCCCTCCATCGACGCATCGACCGGCAACTGCTTGCCGTCCGCCGTTTTCACCGGCGCCGAAGTCGGCCCCAGGAGCATGGGCCTGGCGCTTTCGGCCTCCAGCGCCTTGACCAACTTGTCGACGCTGCCACCGTCCACACCATCGGCCACCAGCACCGCGATCTTGCGTCCCTTGATACCGACTACGCCTGGATGGTTCATCTGGCTCAAGGCCGGCGACTTCGCCAACTGACTGCCCTTGACCTGCACCGTACCGGCCTTGGGTGCCGGCAAGCCAAGATTGGCAGCAACGGCGGCGGCCAGCTTGAGGTCGATGTTGGCAAGAATCTCATTCACCTGTCGCGCGCGAATGTGCTCACGCTCCACTTTGCCCAACTCGAAGCTGTAGGCCTTGATGATGTGCTGTTGCTCAGTGGGGCTCATGCTCTGGAAGAACAGCCGCGCCTGGGAGAAGTGGTCGCCGAACGACTCGCTGCGCTGGCGAATCTTGTTCGCATCGATACGCTCCTGATAACTTTCGAAGCCTCCATCCTGAGCAGCCGGAGGGGTTTCTTTCGGCCAGCCGCCGTCTATCGAATTAGGTTCATAGGATGCACGCCCTTTGTGCAGCACGTGCTGGTGCAGCGCATCGCGCTGATTGTTGTGGTTCGGCGCCACGGGCTGGTTGATCGGGATCTGGTGAAAATTCGGTCCGCCAAGACGGCTGATCTGAGTGTCGGTGTAGGAAAACAGCCGGCCCTGCAGCAATGGGTCGTTGCTGAAATCGATCCCAGGCACGATATGGCCGGGGCAGAAAGCGACCTGCTCCACCTCAGCAAAGAAGTTGTCAGGATTGCGGTTGAGCACCATCTTGCCCAGCGGCGTAACCGGCACCAGCTCTTCGGGAATGATCTTGGTAGGGTCGAGCAGGTCGAAGTCGAACTTGTGCTCATCCGCCTCCGGCACGATCTGCACGCCCAGCTCCCATTCCGGATAATCGCCTGTCTCGATAGCCTCCCACAGGTCCCGGCGCTGGAAGTCGGTGTCCTTGCCTGCAAGTTTCTGGGCCTCGTCCCACAGAAGAGAGTGCACGCCCTGGCGCGGCTTCCAGTGGAACTTGACGAAGCTCGCCACGCCCTCGGCGTTGATTAGCCGGAAGGTGTGCACGCCAAAACCTTCCATCATCCGCAGGCTGCGCGGAATGGCACGGTCGGACATGGCCCAGATGACCATGTGGGCGGATTCGGGCACCAGTGAGACAAAGTCCCAAAAGGTGTCATGGGCCGAACCACCGGTGGGGATTTCGTTGTGCGGCTCCGGTTTGACCGCGTGCACGAAATCCGGGAACTTGATGGCGTCCTGAATGAAGAAGACCGGCATGTTGTTACCCACCAGGTCGAAATTGCCTTCATCCGTATAGAACTTCACGGCGAAACCGCGCACGTCACGCACCGTGTCGCCGGACCCGCGTGGGCCTTGCACAGTGGAGAACCGCACGAATACCGGGGTGACTTTCTCAGGGTCCTGCAGGAAGCCCGCTTTGGTCAGTTCGGCGTGGTTGCCATAACTCTGGAAGTAGCCATGGGCGCCGGTGCCCCGGGCGTGCACGATACGTTCAGGGATGCGCTCGTGGTCGAAATGAGTGATCTTCTCGCGCATGATGAAGTCTTCAAGCAGCGAGGGGCCACGAGGCCCGGCCTTGAGCGTGTTCTGGTTATCGGCAATGCGCACACCCTGATTGGTCCGCAGTGCCTGGCCGGTCGAATCGCTGCGATTCTCTTCCAAGCCCTGTAACTTACGGTTGGTGTTGGCCCGATCGGGGGTGTCGGTACCGGCGAGCTGGCTCTGTTTCGGCGAATCCGGTTTCTTGCTAGGCATCACGGCTCTCCTTATCAGTCTTCAGGCGTGCCCTTAACGGGCTTGTGCAAGTAGTGACTGGAGAGCTTTGTCGAGCGTTCAATCAGGATTACCGGTTGTCGCCATATGCCCGAAGGATTGGTGCATTACGAAATAAATGCTAAGAACAGCTATGGGAAAAGGCTAAAATGCGCGACCCCAGCTAACCGCTGCCCCAAATTCCATGCGCCCCACAAGGTTCGCTACGTGATCGAGTTCCAACAGGTACATAAAACCTACCGCGTTGCCGGTAGGGAAATCCCCGCACTGAATCCGACCAGCCTGACCATCGAAGATGGCCAGGTGTTCGGCCTGATCGGCCATTCCGGCGCCGGCAAGAGCACCATGCTGCGCCTGATCAACCGCCTCGAAGAGCCTTCCGGCGGCACGATCATCGTCGACGGCGAAGACGTCACCGCGTTCAACGCCAGCCAGCTGCGCGGCTTCCGCCAGCAGGTCGGGATGATCTTCCAGCACTTCAACCTGCTGGCCTCCAAAACTGTCGCCGACAACGTCGCCCTGCCGCTGACCCTGGCCGGCGAGCTGTCGCGCAGCGAGATCGACAAGCGTGTCAGCGAGCTGCTGGCCCGTGTCGGCCTGCAGGACCACGCCAGGAAGTACCCCGCGCAGCTTTCCGGTGGCCAGAAGCAGCGTGTCGGCATCGCCCGCGCCCTGTCGACCAACCCGAAGATCCTGCTGTGCGACGAAGCCACCAGTGCCCTCGACCCGCAGACCACCGCTTCGGTGCTGCAGCTGCTGGCCGAGATCAACCGTGAGCTGAAGCTGACCATCGTGCTGATCACCCATGAAATGGATGTGATCCGCCGAGTCTGCGACCGTGTGGCGGTAATGGATGACGGCCAGATCGTCGAGCAAGGCTCGGTGGCCGACGTGTTCCTGCACCCGCAGCACCCGACTACCAAGCGTTTCGTCCAGGAAGATGAACAAGTCGACGAAGGCGAACAGCGCGACGACTTCGCCCACGTGCCAGGCCGTATCGTGCGCCTGACCTTCCAGGGCGATGCCACTTACGCCCCGCTGCTGGGCACCGTGGCGCGAGAAACCGGTGTGGACTACAGCATCCTCGCCGGGCGTATCGACCGCATCAAGGATGTCCCCTATGGCCAGCTCACCCTCGCCCTGATCGGCGGGGACATGGAAGCGGCGTTTGCCCGCTTCAAGGCAGCTGACGTACATATGGAGGTACTGCGTTGATGGACGCCCTGAATTTCTTTGCCAACGTCGACTGGGCCGAAATCTGGCTGGCCACCGTCGATACCATGATCATGCTGTTCGGCTCGCTGTTCTTCACCGTGCTGCTGGGCCTGCCACTGGGCGTGCTGCTGTTCCTCTGCGGGCCGAAGCAGCTGTTCGAGCAGAAGGGCGTGTATGCGCTGCTGTCGCTGATCGTCAACATCCTGCGCTCGCTGCCGTTCATCATCCTGCTGATCGTGATGATTCCGTTCACCGTGCTGATCACCGGTACCTCGCTGGGTGTCGCCGGTGCCATCCCGCCGCTGGTGGTGGGTGCCACGCCGTTCTTCGCGCGCCTGGTGGAAACCGCCCTGCGTGAAGTGGACCGCGGCATCATCGAGGCCACCCAGTCGATGGGTGCCACTACCCGCCAGATCATCACCAGCGCGCTGCTGCCAGAGGCCCGTCCGGGCATCTTCGCGGCGATCACCGTCACCGCCATCACCCTGGTGTCGTACACCGCCATGGCCGGCGTGGTCGGCGCTGGCGGCCTGGGCGACCTGGCCATCCGCTTCGGTTACCAGCGTTTCCAGACCGACGTGATGGTCGTGACCGTGGTGCTGTTGCTGGTGCTGGTTCAAGTCCTGCAGAGCGTGGGCGACAAACTGGTCGTGCATTTTTCCCGTAAGTAACCCCAATGGGGTCGGCCCGGCCGACCCGTTCGGGGGCCGTCGCGGCCCTCACAAGGAGTGATTCATGAAGAAGCTGCTTGCTGTTGTCGCCGCTGTCGCGGCCTTCTCGGCCAACGCTGCCGAAACCCTTACCGTCGCCGCCACCCCGGTGCCGCACGCCGAGATCCTCAACTTCGTCAAACCTCAGCTGGCGAAAGAAGGCGTAGACCTGAAAGTCAAGGAATTCACCGACTACATCCAGCCGAACGTGCAGGTGGCCGAGAAGCGCCTGGACGCCAACTTCTTCCAGCACCAGCCGTATCTGGATGAGTTCAACAAGGCCAAGGGCACCAACCTGGTCAGCGTTGCCGGCGTGCACATCGAGCCGCTGGGCGTGTACTCGACCAAGATCAAGAAGCTCGACGAGCTGTCCTCCGGCGCCACCGTGGTCATCCCCAACGACGCCACCAACGGCGGCCGCGCCCTGCTGCTGCTGGACAAGGCCGGCGTGATCAAGCTGAAGGACAACACCAACATCCTGTCGACCGTGAAGGACGTTGCCGAAAACCCGAAAAGCGTGAAGTTCCGTGAGCTGGAGGCAGCCACCATCCCGCGCGTGCTGACCCAGGTCGATATCGCGCTGATCAACACCAACTACGCGCTGGAAGCCAAGCTGAACCCGGAGAAAGACGCCCTGGCCATCGAAGGCAAAGACTCGCCTTACGTGAACATCCTGGTTGCCCGCCCGGACAACAAGGACTCGGACGCGATGAAGAAGCTGGCTGCTGCACTGCACTCGCCTGAGGTCAAGCAGTTCATCAACGAGAAGTACAAGGGCGCTGTGGTGCCGGCGTTCTGATCTCGCATCCTTGGGGCCGCTATGCGGCCCTTTCGCGACACAAGGCCGCTCCCACAATGTACAGCGTACGCCGATCCATGTGGGAGCGGCCTTGTGTCGCGATAGGCCTGCGCAGCAGGCCCAGCAATCTCAATCCCGCTTCACCAGCCCAGGCAGTTGCGCCACCAGCTTCTGGTTGTTGAACGGCGCACGAATGAACCCGCGCTGACGCCCATCCGGCCCGACGACCGCCAGGTTACCGCTATGATCCACGGTATACCCCGGCTTGCTGGTATCAGCCGGGATGAACGGAATGCTCAAGGCATTGGCCAGCTTCTGGGTATCTTCGATCGACCCCGCCACCCCGACGAAATCCTTGTCGAAATAGCCCAGGTACTGCTTCAGCTGGTTCGGCGTATCGCGGTTCGGGTCCACGCTCACCAACACCACCTGCAGCCGGTCCACGGCCTCTTTGGGCAGCTCGCTCTTCACCTGGCGCAACTGGGCCAGGGTGGTCGGGCAGATGTCCGGGCAGTAGGTGTAGCCGAAGAACAGCAGCGACCATTTGCCCTTCAGGTCGTCCAGCTGCACCGGCTGGCCATCCTGGTTGGTCATGGTCACGTCGGCCACCGCGCGGCTCTGCGGCAACAGAATGATGCCGGCATCGATCAGTTCGGTCGGGTTCAGCTGGCCCCGTTCACTGAGCACCTTGTTGACGGCAAGGCCCAGGATCAGCGCGACCAGGGCGACGAGGATGAACACGGTTTTCTGGGTTCGAGTCATAGATTCAGCAACAGGTAGTGGTCAACGAGCAACGCGATGAACAGCGCGAACAGGTAGCCGATGGAGTACTTGAAAGTGCCGATCGCCGCGTGCGGCCGGCTGCCACGGTACAACACCCAGGCCCATTGCAGGAAGCGCAGACCCAGTACCAGGGCGCAGGCCAGGTACAACAGGCCGCTCATGTGGATGGCAAACGGCAGCAGGCTCACTGCCAGCAATATCAGGCTGTACAACAGGATATGCAGCTTGGTGTAACGCTCGCCGTGGGTGACCGGCAGCATCGGGATATCGGCCTTGGCGTACTCTTCCTTGCGGTGGATGGCCAGCGCCCAGAAGTGCGGTGGCGTCCAGGCGAAGATGATAAGCACCAGCAGCAAGGGCTCGGCGCTGACATGGCCGCTTACTGCAACCCAGCCAAGCAGCGGCGGCGCGGCGCCGGCCAGGCCGCCAATGACGATGTTCTGCGGCGTGGCACGCTTGAGAAAGCCGGTGTAGAGCACCGCGTAGCCGAGCAATGAAGCCAGGGTCAGCCAGGCGGTGAGGGCATTGGTGAACACCAGCAGCAGGGCCATGCCAAGCAGCGCCAGGGCCAGGGCGAACAGCAACGCCGGCAACGGCTCGACTCGGCCCTGGGCCAATGGGCGCTTGTGAGTACGCGCCATCAGCGCGTCGATGCGCCTGTCCACCACGTGGTTGACCACTGCCGCGCCACCCGCGCACAAAGCGATACCCAGATTGCCAAACAACAGCACACTCCAGCTGACCCCAGCGCGAGATGCCAGAAACATACCCGCCAGCGAGGTGATCAGCATCAGCACCACCACCTTGGGCTTGGTCAGCTCCAGGTAATCGCGCCAGCCGGCACGACGTAAGCTCAGAAGCGTCGCCACGAATCGTTCCTCATCGAATGGGTGATGCTTACCCCTGCCACAGGCCGCAGGCGCCAGCCCTGTCCGACACCAACGCGGACCTTGTCGACCACGCGAATGCGGTAGTTCACCAGCACCATGCTCAGCAACAGCAACGCACCGCCAGCGTTATGCGCGACGGCCACGGCCAGCGGCAGGTGGAACAGCACATTGCTGATCCCCAGGCCGACTTGCACGGCCAACGCCAGCAGCACCAGCCGCGACAGGCCAGCGAGGCCACAGCGGTGCAGCTTCCAGCTGAGCATCAGCAGCACACAGGTCACCAACAGCGCGCCCAGGCGGTGGCTGATGTGGATGGCCGTGCGCGCATCGCTATCGAGTTGCCCACCCAGGTAATTGGGGCCTACGTGCTGGCTTAGGTGGAAGCCGTTGCTGAAGTCGGCCGCCGGCCACCACTGGCCATGGCAGGTAGGCAGGTCTATGCAGGCGACCGCCGCATAGTTGGCACTGACCCAGCCACCCAGAGCGATCTGGCCGATCACCACCAGCAAGGCCAGCGCAGCTATCCGCCGTAGGCTGAGCGGCAGTTTTGGCAAGGGTGCAAAGGCCCGGGATAGACGCAGGGAAAGCAGGAACAGCAGGCTCAGGGTGGTGAAGCCGCCCAGCAGGTGCGCGGTGACCACTTGCGGCCACAGCTTGAGGGTCACGGTCCACATGCCAAACGCTGCCTGCGCCAGCACCACACCCAGCAACAACAGGGGCAGGCGATAGGGCTGGCCATCGCGGGTATGCCGGCGCAGCGCCTGAAAGGCGAGCAGGGCGATCACCACGGCGAGGGTGCCGGCGAAGTAGCGGTGGACCATCTCGGCCCAGCCCTTGGCCTCTTCCACCGGGTGGTCAGGGAAGTGCATTTCGGCATGGGCCAGCTGCGCTTCACTCTTGGGCACGCTGATGAAGCCATAGCAGCCTGGCCAATCGGGGCAGCCGAGCCCGGCGTGGGTCAGCCGGGTGTAGGCACCGAGCAGGACGACCAGCAGTGCCAGCAGGGTTGCGAACACAGCGATGCGGAATCCGGGTCTGGCCATGTCAGGCTCCTAGCCGATATTGGACAGCTTGAGCAGGTGACGCAGGTCGTCGAGCACGTGCTTGCCGTTGACCTTGCCGTCGTAGCGCAACACCAGGTTGCCGTGCGGGTCGACAATCCACAGTTGCGGGCCGGGTTCGGTGACTTTCTGGGCGTAGCGCTGGGCGTCCAGCGGGTAGCGCTGCAATTGGGGGTATTCCCGGCCGAGCAACGCCTGGAAATCGGCGCTCAGCGGCTGAGCTGCCGCCAAGGCATGGCTGGCACGGCTGGCATCACGGCCCAGGCCGACCTGGATCTGCCGCACCAGGTAGACCAGCCGCTGACAGTCCTCGGCACAGGCTTGCGGGGCGCTGACCAACAACTGCCAGCGCTCGTCCCTACCGGCTATGCCGATGTCCGCACGGCTCTCGCCATTGCCGATCATCGCGCCGTGGTAGCTGCGACCCTCCGGCACCCAGAATTGGAGCTTGTACATGCAGGTCGCCAGAATCATCGGCCCGAGTACCACCAGCAGGATCAGAACCAGCTGCAAACGCCCACGGGCTCTGGGCTTGCTACGTTCAGGCAGGTCCAGTGGAGTGGCGGTGGCCATGGGGTTTCTCCTTCTTGTGATGCCAGCCGAAATAGAGGTAAAGCAGCACCAGTGCAGTGGCCAGGGCGAACCACTGCACGGCATAGCCGAGGTGTTTTTCCGGGCCGAGGGCAACGATCGGCCAACCCAGCCGATAGGCGGCCGGGCCGGTTTCCAGGCGCAGTTCATGGGCGAAACCTTCGCGGTCGAGCTGCTGCCACAGTTGCACAGCGTCGACAGCGGTGAGCAGGTGCGGCCACTGGCCGCCAAGCGGGTCAGGGTGCAGCTGGAAGGTCTTGCCGGGTGCCACATACACCGTGGCATCCAGTGCCATTGGCTGCTCGGGGGTTGTGAACTGCACCGGCACGCGGCGATCGGGCCACGGTAGCCAACCGCGGTTGACCAGCAGCCACAGGCCGCTGGGCTGGTCATGAAACGGTTGCAGCAGTTCGACGCCGGCTTGGCCGTCGCGCATGCTGTTGTCCAACAGCAGGCTGTGTTCGGCGTCGAAAAGGCCGTAGAGGCGCACCCGGCGGTAGGCCGCGTCCTGCGTCTGCTGCAGTTGGCTGGTAGGCAGCGCAGGTGCGACCTCGCGTTCGGCGTAAGTGTCCAGCAAGGCGCGCTTTTCATCGGCACGGCCAAGCTGCCAGCAGCCAAGCGCGATCAGCCCCGGCAGCAGCGCAAGCACCACAAGGGTCGGTATCCAGCCTGGGCGAAACGGCCTCATCGGGGCCTCGCCAGGTCAAACGCTATACTTATCCACATCCCTGCATCCCCCCGGAGAAGCGCCATGCTCAAGGCCGCGATTGTCCTGATGCTGTTGGCCACGGTTGCCAGCCTGTTCAGTGGCCTGGTGTTTCTGGTCAAGGACGATGAAAACTCGACCCGCCTGCTCAAGGCCCTGACCGTGCGGGTGACCCTGGCGGCCCTGACCGTTGGCCTGGTTGCCTGGGGCTTCATCAGTGGCCAGCTGGTGTCCCACGCCCCCTTCTGAAGTTTTCACCTGACCCTGTGGGAGCGGGCGTGCCCGCGAATGCGATGTTGAATGTGCCGACGCATTCGCGGGCACGCCCGCTCCCACAGCGTTCTTTTTCACAGCACGTAGACGAAGATGAACAGCCCCACCCACACCACATCGACGAAGTGCCAGTACCAGCTGGCCGCCTCGAAACCGAAGTGTTTTTCCGGGTTGAAGTGCCCGCGCAGGATGCGCACGAACATCACGATCAGGATGATCGTGCCCAAGGTCACGTGGGCCCCGTGGAAACCCGTGAGCATGAAGAACGTCGCGCCATAGATACCCGAGCCCAGGGTCAGGCCCAGCTTGGTGTAGGCCTCGTGGTACTCGTAGGCCTGCAGCGTGATGAAGCTGATACCCAAGAGGATGGTCAGCGCCATCCATAATTTCAGCGGGCCACGATGGTCACGGCGCAGGGCGTGGTGCGCGATGGTGATGGTCACGCTGGAGCTGACCAGCAGGATGGTGTTGATCAGCGGCAGGTGCCACGGGTCGATCACTTCCTTGGGCGGCGGGAACAGCTTCGGGTCAGGCGTGTGCAACAGCGGCCAGGTGAATTCGAACGTCGGCCAGAGCATGTGCGCCACACCTTTGGCCCCTTCACCGCCCAGCCAGGGCCCTGCCAGCACACGCACGTAGAACAGCGCGCCGAAGAAGGCCATGAAGAACATCACTTCCGAGAAGATGAACCAGCTCATGCCCCAGCGGAACGAGCGGTCCAGCTGCGGGCTGTACAGCCCGGCGCGGCTCTCGCGGACCACCGAGCCGAACCAGCCGAACAGCATGTAGGCCAGGAACAGCGCGCCGACGAAGAAGATCAGCGGCCCGTGTGATGACGGGTGGCCGGCCTTCATGTCGTTGAACCAGGTACCCAGGCCGAACACCGTGATGAACATGCCGATGGTGGCGATGATCGGCCACTTGCTCTGCGCCGGAACGTAGTAGTGCTCATGACTTGCCATTGCTGTTCTCCTTCCCTCAACGGGCGCCCTGGACGTCCTGTACCGCGGCATGGGCGACCGGCGGATGACGTGCAGTGATGTCGAACAAGGTGTAGGCCAGTGTCAGGTGCTTCACGCTTTCCGGCAGGTCGCGGTCGACGATGAAGCGCACCGGCATCTCGATGCGTTCGCCGGGCTGCAGCACCTGCTGGGTAAAGCAGAAGCACTCGGTCTTGTGGAAATACGCCGCGGCCTCGGCCGGGGTGATGCTGGGTATCGCCTGCGCACTCATCGGCCGGTTGGTCGGGTTGTGCGCAACGAAGATCATCTGGTTCACTGCCCCCGGGTTGACCTCGAGCTCGTCACCCTTGGAATAGAAGTCCCAGACCATGTCGGCGGCGTTGGTCGACATGAACTGCACCCGCACCGAACGCGTCGGGTCACTGACCTGGCTGCCCTCGTACTGCCCGCCGGTCTTGCCGTTGATGCCGAAGGCCTTGCACATCACGTCATACATCGGCACCAGGGCAAAGCCGAAGCCGAACATCACTACCGTCAGCAGCAGCAGGCGGGTGACCAGGCGCTTGAGCGACGAGCCTTTCATGGCGACGCTCCTACTTCACTTCCGGCGGAGTCTGGAAGGTGTGATACGGCGCTGGCGAGGGGATCGACCATTCGAGGCCCTCGGCACCATCCCAAGGCTTGGCCGGTGCCGGTGCGCCGCCACGGATGCACTTGATGACGATGAACAGGAAGAACAGCTGTGTGGTGCCGAACAGGAAGGCACCAATCGACGACACCATGTTGAAGTCGGCGAACTGCAAGTTGTAGTCGGGAATACGCCGTGGCATCCCGGCCAGGCCCACGAAGTGCATGGGGAAGAAAGCCATGTTCATGCCGACGAACGACAGCCAGAAGTGCAGCTTGCCGAGGGTTTCGTCATACATGTGGCCGGTCCACTTCGGCAGCCAGTAGTAGGCCGAGGCAAAGATGCCGAAGATCGCCCCGGGCACCAGCACATAGTGGAAGTGCGCCACCACGAAGTAGGTGTCGTGGTACTGGAAGTCCGCCGGGGCGATGGCCAGCATCAGCCCAGAGAAACCACCGATGGTGAACAGGATGACGAAGGCGATGGCGAACAGCATCGGCGTCTCGAAGCTGAGCGAGCCTTCCCACATGGTGCTGACCCAGTTGAATACCTTCACCCCGGTGGGTACGGCAATGAGCATGGTGGCGTACATGAAGAACAGCTCGCCGACTACCGGGATGCCGACCACGAACATGTGGTGGGCCCAGACGATGAACGACAGGAAGGCAATCGCGCCGGTGGCGTAGACCATCGAGGTGTAGCCGAACAGCGGCTTGCGCGAGAACGCCGGGATGATCGAGCTGACCGCGCCGAAGGCCGGCAGGATCATGATGTATACCTCGGGGTGGCCGAAGAACCAGAACACATGCTGGAACAGCACTGGGTCACCGCCACCGGCGGCACTGAAAAAGCTGGTGCCGAAGTGGATATCCATCAGCATCATGGTCACTACGCCGGCCAGCACCGGCATCACCGCGATCAGCAGGAACGCGGTAATCAGCCAGGTCCAGACGAACAGCGGCATCTTCATCAGGGTCATGCCCGGGGCACGCAGATTGAGGATGGTGGCGATCACGTTGATCGCGCCCATGATCGAGCTGATGCCCATCAGGTGGATGGCGAAAATGAAGAAGGTCACGCTGGCTGGCGCATAGGTGGTTGACAACGGGGCGTAGAAAGTCCATCCAAAATTCGGCCCGCCGCCGGGGCTGAACAGGGTCGAGACCAGCAGCAGGAAGGCCGCGGGCAGCAGCCAGAAGCTGAAATTGTTCATCCGCGGCAGGGCCATGTCCGGTGCGCCGATCATCAGCGGGATCATCCAGTTGGCCAGGCCGACGAAGGCCGGCATCACCGCGCCGAACACCATGATCAGGCCATGCATCGTGGTCATCTGGTTGAAGAACGCCGGCTCGACGATCTGCAGCCCGGGCTGGAACAGCTCGGCGCGGATCACCATGGCGAACGAGCCGCCAAGCAGGAACATCATGAAGGCGAACCACAGGTACATCGTGCCGATGTCCTTGTGGTTGGTGGTCAGCACCCAGCGCATCAGGCCCTTGGCCGGGCCGTGGGCGTGGTCATGGCCGTGGGCGTGGTCGTCGATCACTGCACTCATGTCCTGTCTCCTGCAATCCGCTGATTGCCGCGCAAAACCCGGTTCACTTGGCTTCTGCCTGCTTGAGCGCCAGCACGTCCTTCGGCGTGACCATGTCGCCCTTGTTGTTGCCCCAGGCGTTGCGCTCGTAGGTGACCACGGCGGCGATGTCGACTTCCGAGAGCTGCTTGCCGAACGCGGCCATCGCCGTGCCCGGGCGGCCGTGGTAAACCGTGCTCAGGTGCTCTTCCTTCGGCCCGGTGGCCACTTTCGAACCCTTGAGCGCCGGGAACATCGGTGGCAGGCCCTGGCCCTCGGCCTGGTGACAGGCCACACAGGTAGTGTGGTAGACCTTGTCGCCACGCTCGACCAGTTCTTCGAGCGTCCAGTCCTTGCTGGTCAGTTCCTTGAGCTTGGCCGCCTCGGCCTTGCGTTCGCCGAGCCAGGTGTCGTAGTCGGCCTTGGACTTCACCTCGACCACCACCGGCATGAAGCCGTGGTCCTTGCCGCACAGCTCGGTGCACTGGCCGCGGTAGATGCCGGGCTTCTCGATACGGGTCCAGGCTTCGTTGACGAAGCCGGGGATGGCGTCGCGCTTGACCGCGAAGGCCGGCACCCACCAGGAGTGGATGACGTCGGCGGCGGTCACCAGGAAGCGCACCTTTGCACCGACCGGCAGCACTAGCGGCTGGTCGACTTCAAGCAGGTAGTGCTCGTCCTTGGGCGCCTTGTTGTGGATCTGATCGGCGGGGGTGGCCAGATTGCTGAAGAACTCCACGTCCTGGCCCAGGTATTTGTAGTGCCATTTCCACTGGTAACCGGTGACCTGGATATCGATGTCCGATTCGCTGGCGTCGTAGATGTCGATCAGGGTCTTGGTGGCCGGAATGGCCATGGCCACCAGAATCAGGAAGGGCACGATGGTCCAGAGGATTTCCACCCAGGTGTGCTCGTGGAAATGCGCTGGCTGCTGGCCGGTGGAACGGCGGTGGATGACCATGGACCAGAACATCGCACCGAAAACCACGATGCCGATGATCACGCAGATCCAGAAGATCGTCATGTGCAGGTCGAACACAGCGTTGGAGACTTCCGTCGCCCCCGGGTGCATGTTCACTGTCCAGGCAGCGTTGGCCTGACCAAAAACCGACCACAACAGGAGGCCCATCCAGACATGTGGATGTCGCATCATTGCGGGTTCCCCTTCTCGTTCTTGTAGTCCCGGAGGCGTGGCCTGCGGCAAGAGGGAACGGCGGTCAAGACTGCCTGGCTTCGACGACCGAGCCCCTGCAAAAGCAGTCGGGCCTCATCAACGAATCACGTTCAACGGGAGTATAGACAGCGACCAACGGCACGCAACGACGCTAGTGAAATGAACTTCAAGAAATGCGAGAGGCCGTGCAAAAGCCCGAGCTTGAGGGGTTATGGCAAAATACTGGCAATGCGATATGCCGAACTGCGCACACGTTTGCGGGGTTTATAACAAATGCGTCTTAGGTATTCTGTATACCGAGCTAATTTAGTGTCTTCCGTTTGAAACGTCTTGTCCCTGGAGTTGTCATGAACATCGCTGCTGTACGCGAGCAGATTAGCCAAGCCCATACTCATGAAAGCCAAACCGGCCAACTGAAAAAGCGTCTAGAGGCACAACTGCCTCACCTGCACCCCTCGATCCAACTGCCTGAGCAGGACGCCCAGGGTACTTTGGCGCGCTTCGTCAGCGCTTACATCGATCAGGTCCCGGAGCTGCTGGAAGCCGCCCACGACGTAGCCCGCGAAGCGGGGATCGAATCCCAGATCAAACCTGTCCTGAAGATTGCCGAGGCCTATTTCCTGCAGCCGCCGAGCGTGATGCAGGGGCATGTAGGGCTCGATTGCCTGCTGGATGAAGCCTACTTGGCGCACCGCCTGGTGGAGGAGGTCAACGACCTGTACATCCGCCACTTTCAGCAACCACTGATTCCGGTCGACACCACGGTGGCCAACCTGATTGCCCACCAGTTGATCGGCGAAACCTTCGCCAACCAGCTGGATGAAGTGGTGCATCACTCGGTGGACGAGATGCTCGATGACGACAGCTTTGCCGCTGAATCGGTGGAAGCCTATCGCGAAACCCTCCGCAGCCCACAGACGGGTGAAGCCTGGAAGCGCTGGCCGTGCCTGTCACGCCAGTTGAACGTAGAGTTTGGCCAGGCCAGCGCCTGAGTCGACGAACCGCCCAAGGAAAGCGGTCCCGCTGTTGCCCTCCACCTTGGATCATTACTGTCATCCGGCCGCCTGAAGGCGGCCTTTTTCATTCCAAGGTGACGACAATGACGATCAGAATTAACCGGATCTATACGGACCTGCTGCGAGTAGACTATCCCGCAATATGGGGCAACTGGGGCCTTAATTCCTCCATCAAGCCGGGCGCAGTGGGCATCGTCGATCCCGACACCGGCGACTTCACGCTTGTCGCCGATTGCCTGCCGGGCGTTGAGATAAGCAAGAGTCAGCAAAGTCACAAATGGGAATTCAAATCCGAGGGTGTCTCGCGCAATGAGGTCAGTGCGAGCGTCGAAGGGGTGATCTTTGATCCGAGCACGGGAGCCGAGGTCAGGCCTGATGCCGCCCTGGAATGGACCTTCGACAAGGAAAACTCCATTACCTCGGAGTTCGCAATCGCTGGTGAGCACACCATCAGCAACCTCACCGTACTGCACGATCAGTACGATTGGCTGCTTGCCCAGGCACGCAAATTGAACATGGCAACCAGCGTCGGGATAACCGAAGGTTTTGGCGTCGTGACATCGGTAATCTACGCAAGCAGTGGCTTGAATGCGGCGGCCAAGAAAAGCAAAGCCAGCTTCACCGTAGCCGGTAGCGCCAGCGGTCTCAATCGCCTATTCAAAGAAGAAGGCATCAGTGGCAAAGGCAAAGCAAGCTACGTATTCACCAGCAACTCCAGTGAAGTAGAGATGCATACCCTTCCGGCCAAAAGCGGTGAATTGGCAACGGACCCATTGCCTATCGCCTTTAACTTTGCGTCGTACGCTGGCAACCGGGTGCTGATCCCAAAATGGGTCGGAAAAATGGGCGTGTTGAACCTTCTGGTTGATAGCAAGGCTACGTCCCTAACCACTTACACCACCAAGGTCAAATTGTCGTACAAGACCCCCGAAGGGCCGTTCGAGGAATCCAGGACCGTGATTGGCGGGAGCTCGACCAGCTTCGGCCGGATTCCCCTGACCGCCACCGAGATGGTACTAACGGCGGAGTTCATCAACATCGGCGAGAATACCCCCTTGATGTTGAAGTGGAACACGCCCGCCAGCGAGTGGCTGGGCGGCACCCGCACCGTGAACCTGACAGGTACATGGCCGGGTGCACCGAAGCTGACCGAGCTCAAGCGCTGACCTCAGGCGCCAGCAACGCTACGCAAACGGCCTTCCACCCTGCGCTTGAGCCCTCGCTGTTCGATACGCAGGCTGGAGCCGCTGGTCTTGCTCCAATCCTCCAGCAGTTCCAGGCATGAATGGTCGATGTAGGTCAAGTTGGCCAGCGGCACATGCAAGGTGGTGCCGGCAGGTACGGTTTCGAGCACCTGGGTCAACGCTGGCACCTTGAGGAACGTCGCCGCCCCGCTCAGGCGCAGCTCCATATGGCCACGGGGCTCCAGCTGGACAAGGCTGATCTTCAGGCGCGCCGCCTTGAATGCCAACTTCAGCAATGTCAGCGCGAAACCCAGAAGTACGCCAGTCAAAAGGTCAGTGAAGATAATCGCCATGGCTGTCGCCACATAGGTGAACATCGGCATCCGACCGTAGCGGCCCAAACCTCGCAGCGCTTTGAAATCGACCAGTTTGATACCGGTGTAGACCAGCACGCCTGCCAGGCTCGCCACCGGAATCTGCTGCAGTACAGTGCTCAGCACCACCACGAACGCCAGTAACCACAAACCATGCAGGATCGCCGAGGCCCGGGTTTGTGCCCCGGCCTGGACGTTGGCCGAACTGCGAACGATCACGCCGGTCATCGGCAAGGCTCCCAGCAGTCCGCAGAGCATATTGCCGACCCCCTGGGCCGAAAGCTCACGGTCAAAATCCGAGCGCTGGCCACTGTGCATGCGATCGACCGCAGCGGCTGACAACAAGGTTTCGGCACTGGCGATAAACGCCAGTGCAAAGGCGGCAACCAGCAATGTCGGGTCAGCCAGTTTCATGAGGTCATCGGGGCGTATCCAGTCGATGGCTTCGGTCAAGTCCGCTGGCACCTCCACACGATTCACCGGCAGCGCCAGCCACATGGCGATAGCGGTCATCGCCGCCACGCCCAGCAAGGC
This sequence comes from Pseudomonas sp. SMN11, assembly GCF_052041945.1. Classification (NCBI taxonomy): domain Bacteria; kingdom Pseudomonadati; phylum Pseudomonadota; class Gammaproteobacteria; order Pseudomonadales; family Pseudomonadaceae; genus Pseudomonas; species Pseudomonas sp. SMN11. The sequence goes on from NZ_JBKGGW010000035.1 coordinate 52,874, forward strand.
ACCTGGAACAAACCTCAGCCGCTGCGGCCGCAACCGCTCCCAGGCCCACATGATGGCAATGGTACCTAGACCTAGCGCACCGGCGATCCAGCCGGAACCTGCATTTTCCAGCGGCAGGGCAGCACTCACGGTAGCGGGAAACTCCAGCAGGTTCTGCATACCCGACGGCTGCGGCGCCGTGTCGAACATCACATGCACCTGCGACAACACGATCAGTACCCCGATGCCGGCGAGCATACCGTACACCACCGCTGGCGCCGTGACACGGAACCAGCACCCCAGGCGCAAGCGCCCGGCCAGCAATTGCAGAATCCCCGCCAGCAGCAGGATAGGCCCGAGCATCGCCATGCCATGTTGGCGGACCAGCTCGAAAACCAGCACCGCCAGGCCAGCCGCCGGACCGCTGACCTGCAACGGCGAACCCGCCAGGAAGCCGACCACAATGCCGCCAATGATGCCGGTGATCAGCCCCTTGGCCGGCGGCATGCCCGAGGCGATCGCAATCCCCATGCACAACGGCAGGGCGACCAGGAAGACTACCACCGACGCCAACAACTCACGCGGCAGGGCCGCTTTCAACTGTGTCATGTTCACCATCGTTCTCCTTTCTCTGTCGCACGGCCATTCCCCTGGCCGTGAGCACGTTTGGCCCCTGACGAACGCGCAGGCGCGGGCCGCCAGCGCGATCGCCGGCAGTGCAGTCAGGGCTTTTTCAAGGCAGCCGAAGGCCGCGCCACACCCCATGGGGTGCAGCCGGCTATTCAAGGTTCAGCTGTGGACGGGTCGCTTAGTAGCGGCCTCTCGGAGTGGCACTAGGCACCGGCTGGCCAGCGGCCAGGGGCAGGAAGCTGTCGCTTGCGGCGTCGTAGGCTTCGATCTTGCTGGTCTCGATGTCGTAGACCCAGCCATGGATGTACAACTGGCCAGCGGCCAGGCGCGAGGCCACCGAAGGGTGGGTGCGCAAGTGGTGCAGCTGAGCGATGACGTTTTCCTTGGTCAGAACCTGCATGCTTTCGTGTTCGCTGCCGCACGAGCAGTTGTTCTCGACCACGGTGCGGGCCACTTCGGCGTGGCGCAGCCAGGCACCGACGGTCGGCATCTTGTCCAGCGAGTGCGGGTTCAGCACAGCGCGCATGGCGCCACAGTCGGAGTGACCACAGATGATGATGTGGTGCACCTTCAGCGCCAGCACGGCGTATTCGATAGCGCTGGAAACACCACCGTTCATCTGGCCATACGGCGGTACCACGTTACCGACGTTACGGGTCACGAACAGGTCGCCCGGCGAGCTCTGGGTGATCAGCTCGGGAACGATGCGCGAGTCGGCACAGGTGATGAACATGGCGCGCGGGGTTTGCGCGGTGGCGAGCTTCTTGAACAGCTCTTGCTGCTCGGGGAAGACGTCATGGTGAAAGCGCAGGAAGCCGTCGACGATGTGCTTCAGGGCGGCATCGGCGCTCTCCGCGGGAGCTTGCGGAACGACCTTGGATGGGTCCTTGACGGGCATGTTTCATCCTCTTGACGGTGTGTAGGTAAATCCATTTTACCGGTGAAAGATTCTGGCTATGCGCAGATTTAGATGACGCGCACGGGCGATAAATCACAGTCTTGGCTGACTGGATTCCTACGCTAGCGGGGAAAACTTAACTGAAACTTAATTCGGAGGCTCTAGAACAGGTGTTCCAGATATAAAAGGCAGGAACCGAATAATAGCAAAAAAGCATCAACTGCCAAGCGCCATTACTAAGATTATTTGCTTGAATGAGTGGTACTAGGGATGTCTGCAGGCGCCACTTGCTGTCAGAACAACGCCATCTGACCACCTGGCGGGCAAAAGGCCGAGCAATCCAATGCCTGCGCTTCTCGCCCCTCAAAGTTTAGCCGCTTCATCGCCTTGGCAAAGCGCTGCGCCAGAAGCTCGGCAAACACCCCCTCACCACGCATCCGCGCACCGAAGCGGCTGTCGTAAAGTTCGCCGCCACGGCTCTGGCGAATCAGGCTGAGCACATGGGTCGCCCGCTGCGGGTAATGTTCCTGCAACCATTGCTCGAACAACGGCGCCACCTCCAACGGCAGGCGCAGCATCATGTAGGCAGCACTCTGAGCACCCGCTTCCTTGGCAGCCTCCAGCAGGTGTTCCAGCTCACTGTCGTTGATCATCGGAATCATCGGCGAACACAACACGCCCACCGGTACCCCGGCTTCGCGCAAGACACGAATGGCCCGCAACCTGGCAGTGGGTGAAGCCGCGCGAGGCTCGAGCACCCGCTTGAGGTCGTTGTCCAAGGTTGTGAGGCTGATCATCACCCGCGCCAGACGCTGGCTAGCCATCTCGGCCAGCAGGTCGAGGTCGCGCAACACCAGCGCGCCCTTGGTGACGATGGTCACCGGATGGCGAAAGCGCAAAAGGACTTCCAGCAATCGTCGAGTCAGCTGCTGCTCGCGCTCGATTGGCTGGTAAGGATCGGTGTTGGAGCCCAGGTTGATCGGTGCGCAGACATAACCCGGCTTGCTCAACTGCTGCGCAAGCACTTCGGCAGCATTGGTCTTGGCAATCAGCTTGGTCTCGAAATCCAGCCCTGGGGAAAGGTCCCAGTATGCATGGGAGGGGCGAGCATAGCAGTAGATGCAGCCATGCTCGCAGCCACGATAAGGATTGATCGAGCGGTCAAAGGGCAGATCGGGTGAAGTATTGCGACTGATGACGGACTTGGCCCGCTCTACACGCACCTCGGTGCCCTGGGTGAGTGGCACTTCCTGATACCAGCCATCGTCCTCGACCACTGTGCGGGTCGAACCAAAACGGTTGTGGGGTTGCAGGACCGTGCCACGCCCTTTCTGCGACGCAGGAATCATCATGGACGCCATCTAGACTGTATTTATATACAGTAATGTTTTCTTGCGACGCGCACCAGCGCCGCCGGTCACCGCAACGCCATCAGGCCAGGCCCGTCCATTTCAGAAATCGTGTCATATCCGTCGGCCGGCCCAGGAACGATTCGATATTTTGCATGAACGGTCGAGATGCGGACGGTGCGAGAACCTCATCCAGTAATGCTCGACCGATAGCTTGATCCAGCAAGCCTCCAGCTTCGAACCGACTGAACAGATCCCACGCATGGACATCCGCCCAGAGGTAACCGAAAAAGCCGGCATCGTAACCCGTCACCAGATGAGTAAATCCGTGTAGCGGTTTCTCGAAACCCTTCAACGGCCATAGTCCGCTGCGCTGATGGCTGTCTGTCACGAGACGGGAAAGGTCCACTCCGTTGGTGGCCGACCGGTGCAAGCCCAGATCGAGAAACGCCCGGCCCAGGAGCGTTGCGCTGGCACGGGCATTGTCGGCTTGCAGATTGTCCAGCACAGGCTTCAGTTCAGCGCTGCTCAATTTTCGACCATCCTGGTAGTGAGCAGAGATACTTGCCAGGTAATCGGCATCCCAGACCCAGCACTCGAAGAGCTTCGATGGAACTTCCACTCCATCGCTGCCCAGCCGACGCGTGTCGGAGAGCAGGTGATTGTTCGTGCTGACCAGCAGACTGTGCAGGGCGTGACCGAACTCATGGTAGAGCTTTCTGAGCGCCAGGTGGTCCAGCAACGGCGGGCGGCCGTCAATACCCAACGGTATGTCGCTGTACACGGCAACCACGACTCGATGGTAACGCCCCTCGGCATCTACTCGTCGATGCCAATGGGTAACGGTCTTGACCGTGTCAGGTGCTTTGCCATCGTGCTGCAGGGCATCCAGGTAAAGGTGACCGATCGTTGCATGATCCTTGATCACCTCGAAGATGAGCACGCTGGGATGCCAGGCGTTTGAGTCATTCAACTTCTGCACCTCAACGCCGAAGAGCCGCCTGGCCATCTCGCGCAGGGCCGCCACCACACCTTCGAATGTGAAGTATTCCTGCATCGTTGCCTCCGAAAGCAGGCTCTGGGAGCCGCGGGCATTGGCGTGCAAATACTCGATATCCCAAGGTTCGAGGGTATCAATACCCTGTGCTGCCGCTAGCGGCTCTATCGTGCGTCTGAAGGCCGACATGGCCGGTTTCACCCGATCTTCCAGACTTTGCAGAAACGCCTCCAACCGGGCAACAGTGCCGATGCTCTTGGTCTGCACACTCAGCTGCACATGACCCTCGAACCCCAGCAAGCGCGCCTTTTCATTCCGCAGTTCAGCGATTTCCCGAATCACATCACCATTGTCGAGCGCAGGATCATCGCTGACGCCCTGTAAATGGTAGGCACGATAAACCTGTTCACGCAGCGTTCGATCTTTTGCAAATTTGAGAACGTGGGTGAAATTTGCTTCGTCGCAGACAATCACCCAACCGGAAAGCTTTGCGGCCTCCGCGGCCAAGCGCATCTGCCCCTGTTGTTGGCCGGCAATCCCTTCAAGTCGGTTTTCATCCGTCACATGGACGGCAAGGGATGCAACGGATGAGTCAACGTTGGCCAGGAATCGTGTCGTGAGTTCGCCTATTCGTTTTTCCAGTTGTTGCAGGTGGGATTTGTCTTCCGTGCTCAGGTGTACGCCGCCGTTCTTGTATTCCTGAAGGATCAGCGCCAGCGTCGCTTGCTTGCGCGAATCCAGATGCCGGCCTACTGCGCTGTTGGCCAAACGAACATAGAGTTGATACAACTCGACATTCCTCAGCTTCTCTTTGAAGCACCCATCCACATCAAGATAGGTCTTCTGGAACACCTGCCACCATTCTTCGCTGCGGTTGGCCATTGGCGCGAAATCATAGAAAGTGCCTTGCAGATCGGCGTCGAGAGCATCGATGGCAAGGACGAGATCGTCCCAGGTGGGTAATACGGCCTGATGCTCGACAACCGCTTCGATGCCCGATCGATAGTTGGCAATGCTGGTTTCAATAGCCTTCAGGGCCTGGTCGGGAGTGACCTGCCGGTAATCCAGCAAATTTGCAGGTTGCAAGAGTGTCATGACAGTACCTGACGGGATGCGGAAGAAGAGCAGAACTATCCGCACTCCCTCCGCTGCCGCGGCAGGCATTATCTAACACCCATCGACCCGGATTACTCGGTCGGCTTTTTCAGCTTCGGATTCGGGAAGAACTGCACGGTCTGCACCTTGGCCGGTGCCGCTTTCGGCGCCAGCTGGTTGACCCGGGTACCGAGCTCCTTGGGCACCGACAGGCCCTGTTCATTAAGGGTGTCGGTGAAGCCGCAGGCCACGCACTCGCGGTGCGGGACGTCGTCTTCGCTCCACATCATCAGCTTGTCGGGCTCGCTGCACGCCGGGCAGACCGCCCCGGCGATGAAGCGCTTCTTGGTCTTGTTCACTGCAACCTCGCTCATGCCGCAGCATCCTCGGTGAGGCCACTGTGGCGCAGCAATGCGTCGATGGAAGGCTCACGCCCACGGAAGTCCACGAACAGCTCCATGGGTTCGCGCGAGCCGCCGCGGGCCAGGATTGCTTCACGGAACGCACGGCCGGTCTCGGCATTCAGCACGCCTTCTTCCTCGAAGCGCGAGAAGGCATCGGCCGACAGCACTTCAGCCCACTTGTAGCTGTAGTAGCCCGCCGCGTAACCGCCAGCGAAAATGTGCGCAAAGCTGTTGGGGAATCGGTTGTACGCTGGCGGGCGCATCACCGAAACCTCATCGCGCACGCCTTCAAGTACCTGCAGCACGCTGCGGCCGTCGCCGTGGCTGGCGTGCAGCTCGAAGTCGAACAGCGAGAACTCCAGCTGGCGAACCATCATCATGCCCGACTGGAAGTTTTTCGCTGCAAGCATCTTGTTCAGCAGGTCCTGGTGCAGGGCCGCGCCGGTTTCGTAGTGGCTGGAGATCAAGGCAAGGCCTTCCGGCTCCCAGCACCAGTTTTCCATGAACTGGCTCGGCAGCTCGACCGCGTCCCAGGCCACGCCATTGATGCCAGACACACCAGCATGCTCGATGCGCGTCAGCATGTGGTGCAGACCGTGGCCGAACTCGTGGAACAGGGTGGTGACCTCATCGTGGGTCAGCAGCGCAGGCTTGCCAGGCGCGGCCGGGGTGAAGTTGCACACCAGGTTGGCCACCGGGCTCTGCAACTCGCCGCCAGCCGTGCGACGACGGTCGCGGGCGCCGTCCATCCAGGCACCGCCACGTTTGTTGGCACGGGCGTAGAGGTCGAAGAAGAAGCGGCCGACGTGCTGGCCGTTTTCCTTGATCTCGAACAGGCGCACGTCCGGGTGCCAGCTGTCGAAGCCTTTGAGTTCGGCGATCTCGATGCCGTACAGGCGCTGGACGATGCTGAACAGGCCGCTGAGCACCTTGTCGATCGGGAAGTAGGCGCGCAGGGTTTCCTGCGACACGCTGTAACGCTGCTCACGCAGCTTCTCGCCGAAGTAACCGGCATCCCAGCTGGCCAGCTCAGGGCAGCCCTGCTCGGCGGCGTAGGCCTTGAGCTGCTCCAGGTCCTGGGCAGCAAATGGCTTGGAACGCTTGGCCAAGTCACGCAGGAAAGTCAGCACCTGGTCGCTGGACTCGGCCATCTTGGTCGCCAGGCTCAGCTCGGCGTAATTCTTGTAACCCAGCAGCTCGGCCAGCTCCTGGCGCAGGTCGAGGATCTGCTGCATCACCGGGCCGTTGTCGAACTGGCCGGCATTCGGGCCTTGGTCCGAGGCACGGGTGCAGTAGGCGGCATACAGCTCTTCACGCAGGGTGCGGTCGCTGGCGTAGGTCATTACCGCGTAGTAGCTGGGGAATTCCAGGGTGATCAGCCAGCCGTCAAGGCCCTTGGCCTGGGCAGCGGCGGCCATCTGCGCCTTGGCCGAGTCGGTCAGGCCAGCCAGTGCGGCTTCGTCAGTGACGTGCTTGGTCCAGGCTTGGGTTGCGTCGAGCAGCTGGTTGGAGAAGCGGCTGCCCAGCTCGCTCAGCTTGCTCTGCACTTCGGCATAACGCTGCTGCTGGTCGGCCGGCAGGTCGATGCCCGACAGGCGGAAGTCACGCAGGGCGTGGTCGAGGATAGTCTTCTGCGCCACGTCGAAGCTGGCGGCTTCCGGGCTGTTGACCAGTGCCTCATAGGCTTCGAACAGCGCGCGGTTCTGGCCCAGTTCGGTAGAGTAGGCACTCAGCGCCGGCAGGCAGGACTCATAGGCCTCGCGCAGCGCCTGGCTGTTGCACACCGCATTGAGGTGGCTGACCGGGCTCCAGGCGGCACCCAGGCGGTCGTTCAGTTCGTCCATGGCCAGCACCAGGCCGGCCCAGGTAGGCGTCTTGCCTTGCTGTTCGAGGATCTCGGCAATGGCTTTACGGTTGTCGGCCAGGATCGCTTCGATCGCCGGCAACACGTGTTCGGCACGGATTTGCGAGAAGGGCGGCAGATCGTAGGACTGCAGAAGTGGGTTGTTCGCACTCACGGTTCGGATACCTTGGCAGGAGAAACACTGCCCCATCTTAATTACAATCGACGCCGACCGCAGCAGGCAGCCTGCCTATCGGCAAAGATGAGAGACGCTATCATGGCCATCCGCAGCTTCCAGCAACACACTCCGAAAGTGGGACTCAGGGCGTTTGTCGACCGTTCGGCGGTGGTCCTGGGCGACGTGGAAATAGGCGAGGACAGCTCTGTCTGGCCACTGACGGTGATCCGAGGCGACATGCACCGCATCCGCATTGGCGCGCGCACCAGCGTGCAGGACGGCAGCGTTTTGCACATTACCCACGCCGGTCCATTCAACCCCGACGGTTTTCCGCTGATCATCGGTGATGAGGTGACCATCGGCCACAAGGTCATGCTGCATGGCTGCACCCTGGGCAACCGTATCCTGGTCGGCATGGGCAGCACCATCATGGACGGCGCCATCGTCGAAGACGAAGTGATCATCGGTGCTGGCAGCCTGGTGCCGCCCGGCAAGCGCCTGGTCAGTGGCTACCTGTACATGGGCAGCCCGGTGAAACAGGTCAGGCTGCTCAACGATCAGGAACATGCCTTCTTCCCTTACAGCGCCGGCAACTACGTCAAGCTCAAGGACCAGCACCTGGCCGAAGGCTACGACCAACCGGAATGAACCTGACTACCGAGACGCACATGCACCAGCAGAACATCCTTTTCGACCTCGACGGTACCTTGACCAACCCGCGCCTGGGCATCACCCGCTCGATCCAGTATGCCCTGGCCAAGCTGGGCATCGACGAGCCCGACCTGACCCGCCTCGAACACTTCATCGGCCCACCGCTGCTGCAGGCGTTCATGCAGTTCTACAGCTTCGATGAAGCCAAGGCGTGGGAAGCGGTGAACTTCTACCGGGAACGCTTCCGTATCACTGGCTTGTACGAGAACCTGGTGTTCGAAGGCGTGCCGGAGCTGCTCGAAACCCTGAATGGCCAAGGCCGGACGCTGTATATCGCCACCTCCAAACCGTGGGAGTTCGCCCAGGAAATTGCCCGGCACTTTGCGTTCGATCACCACTTCAAGGTGATCTACGGCAGCGAGCTGAATGGTACGCGGACCAACAAGGTCGAGCTGATCCGTCATCTGCTGGATGAGGAAGGGCTGGATCCGGCGCAGACGCTGATGATCGGCGATCGCAAGCATGACTTGATCGGGGCTCGCAGCAATGGGTTGCAGGCGGTGGCGGTGGGGTATGGGTTTGGTAGCCGGGAAGAGCTGGTGGCTGAGGCACCGGCCTTCCATTTCGCCACTGTGGCCGAGTTGCATCAAGCCTTCAGCAAGGGTTGAGGGCCATGGGGCTGCTGCGCAGCCCTTTCGCGACACAAGGCCGCTCCCACAGGTAAAGCGGCGACCTGAAAGTTTGCACAATTCATGTGGGAGCGGCCTTGCCGGGGCGCCGGACCGGTCGGAAAGGACCGCAAAGCGGCCCCAAAATTTCACAGGCTCACATCAACCGCTGCAAAGCCGCCTTCCTGTCAGCAGCCGACAACCGGCCAAGCTGCTCGACCCGCTCATAAAACCGCGCCCAATCCCCACCCACCTCTCGGAATACAGCCGCAAACGCCGGTACCCACTGGTCATAAAGCCCGAACGGCAACAGTTTGGCATTGCTCAACGGCGCATAGATCCAGGCGTCATAGCGCTTGTCGCCGTTCCACTGGCTGTCCCGCACCTGCTTGTATTCACTGCGCAAGCGCTCGAACTCCATCTGCTTGGCCGCCCGCTTGTGCGCATCATCCAAGGGCCCAGCATAAATCGCCTGCAACCGCTCACGGCTGGTCAGCACCAACCGGGTGAACTGGTCGCGCTGCTGCAACTGATCCTCTTCGGTCGCCGCAAGCCCACGGGCGGCGCGCCATTGCCGCGTGCCTTCCTGCTCGACGAAAGTGGCAAACGACTCGTTGAACTCGGTGTCGTCCTGCACATAAAAGCGCTGATGAGCCAGCTCATGGAAGATCAGCGTGGCCAGCCGCTCATCCCCCCAACCGACCATGGAAGACAGAATCGGGTCATCGAACCAGCCCAGCGTCGAGTACGCTTCAACGCCGCTCACGTACACGTCCAGGCCTTGCTGGCGCATCAACGCCGCCTCGCCACGCGCAGCGCCCTGGCGGTAATAGCCGCGGTAGGCGACGCAGCCAGCAATTGGGAAGCAGTGCGTCACCGGTTGCAACGACAGTTCAGGAGTGGCGAACACGTTCCACACCACGTAGGGACGCTGCAGATCGGCGTAGAGCCGATAGCTTCGGTTGTCCGGCAGCTTGAGCTGTTCGCTGGCGAACACCCGCGCCGCTTCGGCATGTTCAAGGCGAGCGCGCAGGAGCGGGCTGCTGGCCGGGTCGGCGATCACCTTGTCCACCGGCTGGCGCGCCCGCAACAGCTGCCATTGCCCCTCGGCCAACTGGCCGTAATAGCCCACGGTGCTGCAACCGTTCAGCAGAAAAGCACCCAGCAGGGGAACCAAATGCCTGAAAACGCAGTCGAGTGGCCCAGGGCCTGAGCGCTTGAAAAGAACAAAGAGATCCATCTGGGGCTATCCAACTCGCTCATGGCCAATGCGCTCCAAGACTATCTCGCCAAGGGGGAGTTTCGCCATGCGTGCACTGTTGGTCACCGGCTCACTGCTGCTGGTTTCTGCCTGTTCAACCCTGCCCGACCCGGACCCGAACCTGGCCTGGGTCGATCTCACGCCCTACGACGAAGCTTCGCTGGACGCGAAGCAGGTGGACGAGCGCGACTGGGCCGACACACGCTACTTCGAAGTGCCTCCCGGCAGCCATGAGCTGACCGTGCGCTATCAATTCCCGGTCACGCCGAGCAATATCGGCCCGGTCGACGAACCATTGTGGCGTGATTGCCAGGTCAAGCTGACGTTCAAGGACTTCAACGCCGGGCAGCGCTACCAGCTGCAAGCCGGCAGTATCGGCTTCCGCCCATGGATCAAGCTATACGACCACCAGCAGAAACTGGTCGGGCAGGGCCTGCCAGCAGGTTGCCAACGCACCTGAACCGCACAAACGGCGCTATGCTTGTAACTCGTGTATCGCGAGTGGGAGTTTTGCCATGCGCCAGCCCATGATGCTGATCGCCCTCAGTGCATTGGGGGCTTGCGCCAGCCCCTTGCCACCCGTAGACCCCGCCAAGGCCTGGGTCGACCTCTACACCGTGACCCCTGGCCGCCTGCTCATGGCCGACCGCCTCGACGGCCAGCGCCTGGACGATGGCCGCTACTTCCAGCTGACCCCAGGCAAGCATGAACTGGTGGTACGGTTCGACTATGAAATCTATGCCGGCGGCATGCTCACCAGCCCCAAGGATCGGACCTGCTACCTGACCGTGCGCTTCGACGACTTCAAGGCCGGCGAGCGCTATCGCCTGGAGGCACGGGCACCGGTGATGGACCCGCAGGTGCTGTTGTACGACGCCAGCCGCAAGGTGCTGGTGAACGAGCCGAGCGACGTGTTCTGCATCCCGTGATTGATTAGGGCCGCAGTGCGGCCCCAATCAATCAACGGTCGTTCTTCTGGTAAATGATCTTCTTCGTCCCGCCATCACAGGTGCCGACGATCATGTTCTGATCCTTGACCTCACTGTTGGGCACGATTTCCAGGGTGTAGGACGTCACACCTTGGGCCTGGATCTTGGCTTCGATCTCAGCCTTGAGTTCTTCGCACGGTTTCACCGCCGCCAATGCAGAAGTGGCCACAAGCGAAGCCAGCACGGCGATTGCTACGCGAATCATGGAACGGCTCCTGGCAAGGCAGCTGCGCTGCCGACGCTGTTTAGACTACAGCAAACAGCTGCCGTTGCGCGGCCTAGCCCACCAAGGTGGCGTTCAGGCTGATCTTAGCGTTGAGCACCTTCGACACCGGGCAACCGGCCTTGGCCTTGTTGGCGATTTCGAGGAACTGCGCCTCGCTGACCCCCGGCACCTTGGCCTTGAGAATCAGTTGCACAGCGGTGATGGCAAAGCCGTCGGGTTGTTTGTCCAGCGTGACTTCGGCAATGGTATCGATGCGGTCTGCGGTGAACCCTGCCTCACCGAGCATCATCGACAGCGCCATCGAGAAGCAGCCGGCATGGGCCGCGCCGATCAGCTCTTCCGGGTTGGTCCCCGGCGAACCCTCGAAACGCGTGTTGAAGCCGTAAGGGTTCTGCTTGAGAGCGCCGCTTTCGGTGGAAAGCAGGCCTTTGCCATCCTTCAGGCCACCTTGCCAGATCGCCGATGCTGTCTTTTTCATGATGCCTCCTGGTCATAGGGTTACTTACCTACATTTTCGAGGTCAGCGTCCTGCAGCAAGTTCAGAGCAATCGCACAGTGAGGATTGAATCCTTCGAATCCGCCCATACAGAGTTCAAAAGGCCTCCGGGCCAAACACCCTTGCGGAGGCTCCGATGACGCAGCTGCGTGACCTGAAGATATCCACCCTCGACCTGGTGCCGGTGCGCGCCGACAAAGGCCCAGCACAATCGCTGCACAATTCGCTGGACCTGGCCCGGCATGTCGAGCGGTTTGGCTACAACCGCTTCTGGGTGGCCGAACACCACAACATGGACGGTATCGCCAGTTCGGCCACCTCAGTACTGATCGGCTACCTGGCTGGCGGCACGTCGACCATTCGCGTCGGCTCCGGCGGCATCATGCTGCCCAACCATGCGCCGCTGGTAATCGCCGAACAGTTCGGCACATTGGCCAGCCTGTATCCGGGACGTATCGACCTGGGCCTGGGCCGCGCGCCCGGCTCCGACCAGATGACCGCCTACGCCCTGCGCCGTGACCGCGCCGGCAGCGCCGACGATTTCCCGGACGATGTCGAGGAGCTGTCGCGTTACCTTGGCCCACGCACCGATGATCAAAAAGTGATCGCCGTACCCGGCCACGACACCGACGTTCCCCTGTGGCTACTCGGTTCCAGCCTGTTCAGCGCCCAGCTGGCCGGGATGCGCGGCATGCCATACGCCTTTGCCTCGCACTTCGCGCCGCGCTACATGCATGAGGCGATCCGCATCTATCGCGACCATTTCAAACCGTCGACCACGCTGGACAGGCCCTACGTGATGCTGGGGATTCCGATGGTGGTGGCGGAAACCGACGAAAAGGCCGAGTACCTGGCGACCTCGGTGTACCAGCGCATTCTGGCGCTGATTCGAGGCCAGAGCCTGATGCAGAAGCCACCTGTGCCGAGCATGGACGGGCTGTGGTTGCCCCACGAGCGCGATGCCGTGGGCAGTTTCCTTGGCCTGGCGATGATCGGCAGCCCGCAGAAGGTCAGGGCCAAGGTGGAGGTGCTGCTGGAGCAGACCGGAGCGGATGAGCTGATCTTTACCTGTGACTTGTATGAACATGCGGACCGGATTCGGTCCTATGAACTGATGGCGCAGGCTTTGAAATGACGCTTCGCGGGCAGGCCCGCGAAGAATCCAACCTTAGCCACGGCGGTAGACAATCTCCTTGCTACCGCCCTCACAACTGCCGATTACCTTGCCAGCCGGCTCGCCCTTGTTGACGATTTCCAGCTTGTAGCCCTTCACGCCCTTGGCATCGAGCTTCGAGGCGATCTCTGCCTTGAGCTCTTCACAAGGTTTGCCGGCAGCCATCGCCCCACCAGCCAGCACCATCAAACCCATCGCCAGCATCAGTTTCTTCATCGATCGCATTCCTTGTACAGATGAGAAAAGACCAAAAGGGCGCCGCCAAGGCGCCCTTCGGAGTTATAACGCCATCACGCCGGGCTATTCCAGCCCGGGAATGTTTCAGCTGTTGGCGATGCGGAAGCCAACCTTCAGCGTGACCTGGAAATGCGCGGCCTTGTTGTCGCGAATATGGCCACGGGTGTCGATCACTTCAAACCATTCCAGGTGCTTGATGCTCTTGCCAGCTTCGGCCAGGGCATTATTGATCGCTTCTTCGATACTGTTGTGGGACGATCCCACCAGCTCGATCTTCTTGTAAGTGTGATGATCGGTCATGAGCGCTCTCCTTGGGTGACGGTGTGATTGAGCCTAGCAGCGCAGGCCTGGTTTACCTGCGAGCCACCACCGTTCGGTAAAGTTCGATCGCACTTTCCCGCAGCCCGGTAGTCGCAATCCTTACAGTCCATTCTGCAAAGGAGAGTCAACATGCACCGCAACTCGCTGCGTAAAACGTCCCTGGAAAGCATGGAAGCGGAGATCGAAAGCCTCCTGAAAAGCCTGGAGAACCTGAAGCACGATGCCTCCGAGGAAACCCAGAAGTCAGTGAAGGCGATGCGCAGCAACGCCGAAAGCGCGCTACGCCATTCGCGCAGCCTGATCAGCGATGCCTATGAGGAAGTGAAAGAGCGCACCCGCCAGACGGGCATCGCCACCCGCGATTACGCCCAGGAGCACCCATACACCACCGCAGGCGTTGCCATTGGCGCTCTGGGCCTTCTGGCGGCATACCTGCTGTGCAAGCGCAACTAAGCGTTCTGCCTGGCCAGTTCGGCGCGTAGCCACTGCGCCAGTTGCTCGGGGGGGCCCCCCCCCGCTCGCCGAAGAAACCACAACACCCACGCGGGCAGGGGCGGGGGAAAAACCCCCAACGCCCCCC